>DATLRA010000049.1:0-25969 GCA_035534935.1 Binataceae bacterium (SeqCode) | reverse complement strand
GACCTCCTGGTAACTCAAATCCTGCACGTCGACCAGCAGCAGCGCCTCGCGAAACTCGGCCGGCAGAGCACTGAGCGCAATCTCGATCCGATGGCCGATCATTCGGCCGGACAGCAGATCCTCGGGGTTGATGCGGGATTGGTCGGCCAGAGCGCTGCGCATCTCGATCTCGCGGTCGAAGTCCTCGCTCGAGGCGGCCGGCTGCTCGCGCGCGCCGCGCCGGTAGGAATTGCGGAAATTGTTGTAGAGAATCGTCAGCAGCCAGGCGCGGCAATTGGTGCCTTCGGCAAACTGATGGAAAAAGCGAAAGGCGCGCAGAACGGTCTCTTGCAGGAGATCTTCGGCGTCGGCCGGATTGCGCGCCAGACGCAGGGCCGCCGTGTACACGGCATTGAGGTGCGGCAAAGCCACCTGCTCGAAGTCGAGCCGTTTCTCCCCCGATCTGACGCGTTTCACCGTCATATGTAGAAGAGACGAACATAGCACTCACATTCATTCAAATTCTAATGATCCGCTAAAGGTTCCCCAAGGGACGATCGATGGCGGTTTGACCGCATCGCGGCCCGGCCGCTCGCGATGCGGCACTCGCGCGATATTCAAGCCCATTTATATAACGATCCGCGGCGCGCGACCCGCTTGGCCACGCATGGCGATTTGCGGAAACCGGTCCGATTCTGCTTAGTTTAGGATGAGTAGTGGCGTAAGAGTTTCGTTGGCGCCACGCACCGATGAGACGCGCGGTATCGCGCCGGGCGTGCCTGGCGTGTGGACGATGGAGGCGAATCGATGAACCGAAATAGTAAGATCAAATCCGGCGGCGCGGTGCTCGCGACGATTGTGGGGTTGATGTTCGCGGCGTCGCCCGTGATGGCGCAGGCCGGCAGCGGTACGGCGTCGGCCAACGTCAAATGCGTTGGTGGCAATAGCTGCAAAGGGCAGAGCGCTTGTCAGAGCGCGAACAATAGCTGCAAGGGACAAAACTCGTGCAAGGGCAAGGGCTGGGTCACCACCTCGAATGCCCAGGACTGTACGGCGAAGGGCGGCCACGTCGACAAGGAATGACGCCGCCGCGGGTGCGGGCACGCGAGTGGCGCGCGGCGGCGTAGGCACCGAGGCGATCGCCGCCCCGCGCATACGCCGGACCATCCTATGAAGCGATCGGATTTTCCGGCGCTCGGTTTTGGCGTGGGGCTGCGCCGGCCCCATTACGCCGAGATCCTCGAATCGCGTCCGCCGATCGATTGGTTCGAGATCATCAGCGAGAACTTCATGGGTGCGGGCGGCCGGCCACTGGAAGTGATCGACGGCATGCGCGCGCACTACCCGATCGTGATGCATGGTGTGTCGCTGTCGATCGGTTCGACCGATCCGCTCAACCGCACCTACCTGAAGGATCTCGGCGCGCTGGCGCGGCGTCTCGAGCCGGCGTGGATCTCGGACCATTTGTGCTGGACCGGCGTCGGCGGGCGCAATCTGCACGACCTGCTGCCGCTGCCGTACACCGAAGAGACGGTGATGCACGTCGCGCGGCGCGTGCGCGAGGTCCAGGAACTGCTCGGCCGACGCATCCTGATCGAGAACGTGTCGAGCTATCTCACGTACGCCGACTCGACCTTGAGCGAATGGGAGTTCGTGGCGGCGGTCGCGACGGAAGCCGACTGCGCGATCCTGCTCGACATCAACAATATCCACGTCAACGCGTTCAACCATCGCTTCGACGCGCGCCGCTATATCGACGCGATGCCGCCTGAGCGGGTCGTGCAGTTCCATCTGGCCGGCCATAGCGATCACGGCGCGTACCTGCTCGATACGCACGACCATCCGGTGTGCGAAGCGGTCTGGCGGCTCTACGAATACGCGGTGCGGCGGCTCGGTGCGGTCGCCGCGCTGATCGAATGGGACGATCATATACCGGCCTTCGGCGAGCTCGAGGCGGCGGCCGCCGAGGCACGGCATCGGAGCTGGCGGGCGCTGGCGCGGCGCGCCGGGGCGCTGGCGGCGCGGAGCATTGAGCCGTTAGCGCCGCGTGAGTCCAAAGACTGAGATGGCGCGCGATCTCGAAGCGTTGCAGAAGCTGCTGTGGCGGTTGGTTACGGCGCCGGGCGGAGTCGCCGAGGGGCTCGCCGATGAGCCGGAGCTGGCGGCCGGCGGGCTTGGCGCGATTATCACGGGCGACGAACGGATGGACCCGGCGGCGCGCGTCGGAGTTTACGCCGAGGCCTATTTCTATCGCCTGCTCGAGGTTCTCAAGGAAGACTTTCCGGCGACCCTGGCGGTGGCCGGCGCCGATCAATTCCATAACCTGGTGACCGGCTACCTGATCGACTACCCGCCGACCGAGCCGTCGATCTTCTACGCCGGTCAGCATTTCCCGCCCTACCTGCGCACTCATCCGATCGCCGATCGCGTACCCTTTATCGGCGATCTCGCCGGCCTCGAGCGAGTCGTGCTCGAATCGTTCCATGCCGCGGATGCGCCCGCGCTTGACGGTGCCGCGATGCGCGCGATTGCGCCGGAGGCGTGGCCGGCATTCGCGATGCGCACGCATCCGGCGACGCGAATCGTGGCGTGCGCATGGCGCGTTGACGAAGTCCTGCGCGCGATCGAGGAGGAGCGCGCGTGGCGTGCGCCCGCGCGTACGGCGGCGACGATCGTCGTCTGGCGGTGCGCGGCGCGGGTTTACTATCGGGCGGCCGCGCCGGCCGAAAGCGCCGCGCTCGCGCTGGCCGACGTTGACTCGGGGACGAACTTCGGAGCAATTTGTACGGCGATTGCGGAGCGCGCGCCGGCGCATGATGACGTACCCGGATTGATCCAGCGGCTGCTCACACGTTGGCTCGCCGACGGTGTTCTGAGCGGCGGCAACTTGACCGACGGTAAAATCGCCGACGCCGCGCGCTGATGCGCGGGACACGCCGTGGCCGCGCACCACCCCGCGCATCGGGATTCGCGAATCCGCGTGTGAATCAAATCGCACGGTGATAGGTTGCGGCAAGCGGGTGTGAATCACGCCCGGCATACGATCGCGCGGGCGCCGGCGCGGGGCGCGCCGCACAATGCGCATCGACGAAGCCGCGCGATCGAGAAGATCTCACGCGCCTCGAGGCGTGCGAACCGGGGGTATGGCGGCTGTGGCTTTGCGCAAGATTCGGGTCGAGCAGGTAACCTCACGCGGGGGCTTCGATCTGTTCGCGCGGCTGCCCTATGAGGTTTACGCCGATCGCGAGGCCTGGTGGCCGCCCGACGTACAAAACGAAATCGATTTGCTCGCCGGCCGCGCGCTGATCACGGCGCATCTCGACCTGTGCCCGTTCGTGGTGTGGAGCGACGGGCGGCCGGTGGCGCGTGCGAGCGTCGTCGTCAACCATCGCTACAACGAGCACTGGAACGAAAAGGTCGGCCAGATAATTCATTTCGAGGCGCTGGACGGAGAGGAAGAGGCGGTCGCCGCGCTGCTCGAGGAGAGCCTGGCGTGGCTGACGCGGCGCGGGATGAAGGCCGCGCGCAGCGGCTTTGCCGCGTTTCTCGATTATCCGTATGCGATCGACAATTACGCCGCGCTGCCGTCGTTTCTGCTGCGCGGCAATCCCGACTACTACCATCGCTATTTCAAGAATGCGCGCTTTGCGACCGAGAAGGGGCAGGTCGATTACACCGCGCCGCTGACCGCCGATATCCAGGACCGCTACCGGCGGATGGCCGCGGCGGCGCGCGCCGCGGGCGTGACGATCTCGAGTTGGCGCGATTACGGCTTTCTCGCCGCGATCGACGTGTGGACCGACGTCACCAACGCGGCCTTCGCGCGCCATTGGGGCTGGAATCCGATCAGCCGGCCGGAGGTCCGCCCGATGCTGATCCCGCTGGGCGCGACGCTGGTGGCCGACCTCTCGATGGTCGCGGTGGCCGACGGACGCCCGGTCGGCGCGGTCTTTTCGGTGCCCGACTTGAGCGGCGCGCTGGCGCGCCTGCGCAGTGGCGTGAAGCTCGCGCCCGATCGCGGCGGCGGCACGCGCGGCGCGCTGATCAATATCGGCGTGCTCGAGGAGATGCGCTCGCGCGGCATCGCGCGGGCGATGGCGGCGGAGTCGTTCCTGGGCATGGCGAAAAATTTTATGACCTACGCCGGCTATACGCTGGTGCTCGACGACAACTGGTCGTCGCGGCGCACGGCCGAGAGCCTGGGCGCGCGCGTCACCGGCAATTTTGTCAGCTACTACCGCACCCTGTAGCGACGCTCGCGGCGCGCGGCCGTGCGAATTGATCGTCGCGCGGATTTACAGGGGCGCGGCGCGAGGTCGCGATTACCCCCGCCGGCGCGATATTCTGAAGACGATGGCATCGCGATGATCAGCTGGCGGATAACGATTCTCTTCATCCACGTGACGGCAGTGATCGTCGCCTTGGGCGGCGCGCTGTTCAGCACTTTCGCGTTGACCCCCGTGCTCGCCCAGGAGCTCGAGCCCGCGATGCGGATCCGGGTGGCGCGGCGCGTCGTGCGGCGGCTCGGCACGATCGTGCTGACGGCGCTCGGCCTGATCGTCTTCACCGGGATGCTCAACCTGATGTACTTCCGCGCGATGCCGCTGGCGCTGATGATCAAGCTCGCGCTGGTCGTGGTCGCGCTCGGCCTGGCGCTCTATCAATATGGGCGGCTCGGCGCGGAGCTCTGGCGGGTCTCGGCCAGCGGGCCCGACCCGCGTTTCGCGCCGCTGATGGCGCGCTTTCGGCGCGTCGGGCTGACCGTCGGGGCGATTATCCTGATCATCGTCTACCTCTCGCTTGGGCTGACGCGCGGCGCCGTGGCGGCTGGCGCGTTTCATTGATTGCCCGTTGGCAGATTCCGCGATGAACGCGCCGGACGATCCGGCGGGTGCGGAGGGCGCGCCCGGCGGCGCCTCCGCTGGCGCGTCACCGGCGACGATCGCGCGATCGCCGATGCTCGCTTGCCTGACCGCCGCCGCCCTGCTGGTCGGCCTGATCGCGGCGGCGAGTTACGCGGTCGGCGTGACCGCCGTTCTCCGCATGGTCAAGCCGGCGCTCGGCGGATGGCTCGCTGCGCATCAATTCTACCTGATGGAGGGTGGCGCGACGGCGTTCGGCCTGCTCGTCGGAATTCGCCTCGGGCGGCGGATCGCGGGCGCTATCGCGGTGACGCGGCGGATGCTCGCGATCGCGCTGGCGATTGCCCTGGTGGCGCTCGTCCCGCTGGTCCATCTGTGCGCCGCGATGGCGCGCTTGGGCTGGAACGGCGGCGGCGCGCGCCTCGAGAGCTGGCTCGTCGGACGCGAGGGCTACGCGGCGGGCGAGAAATACTTGGACACGGCGATCACCGCGATCTATTTTTTTAAGACGGCGGCTTACGCGGCGCTTGGCGGCGTCGCACTGATCGCGATCGTGATTGCGGCGAGTGCGGCGCGGGGCTCGTCGGACGGCACGGCCGGCGCCCCGGATTAGTCTTCGAACGGCTCCTCAAGCGCGGCGGCCATCAATCCCGCAGTGATTGCGCCGGGCGCAAGCGCGTCCGGTCCTCCGGCCGACAGGCCGCGAATCCCGTCGAGATAGAGCTTGACAATCAGGTGGGCGAGCGTTTCAGGGCGGCTGCGCGCGTCGCGATAGAGCAGGGCCGCGCGCAGCATCCCGAGGAACAGTTCGACCGCCATCCGCAAATCGACGCCGGGCAGGCTGCCGACCAGCCCCTCGCGCTCGAGTTCGCTTTCCACCAGCAGCACTACGGCTTCGTGCGCGCGGCGCCATTCGGGATTCTCCATGCTGTCGCGCAGCAAGGCGATGAAGTGGCGGCGCGGCCAGAAGAAGGTCAGGACGCGGCGGGTCATGGTTTCGAGATTTTCGCCGGTGCGCGATTCGTCGCGAAACACTTCCTCGATTTCCATGCGCACGCGCTCCCAGGCGTCGAGCACGGTCGCAATGTAGAGGGCTTCCTTGGTGGGGAAATAGCGATAGAGCGTGCCCTTGCCGACGCGCGCGCGCGTCGCCACGTCGTCCATCAGCACCAGATGATAATCGCGATCGCTGAAGAGCGCCGAGGCGGCTTGCAGGATTGTCCCGCGTTTGCGTTGTTTGCTGCTCTGGCGTTTCATCTCAAGCTTCGCCGGCCCGCGGTCACGCCGCGCGGTCGATTCGATGGCGCCATTATTCGACAAGCTGGGCGAACACGCCAGCGCGGCGCTCAATTCGGCGCGCGGCACAATTTGGCTTGACTCCACTTTGGAGGTGGGCGTTAACTTTTACCCCATCCGATTGTGCATCGGCGGCCGACCCGACGGGGGCCGATCGATTGCTGCCGATGGACTATTGATGGCGCGAAAATCCGATCATCACGATTCGCCCGAATCCGGTGCGCCCGACGCCGCATCGGCCGATCGCGCTCGTGCGCAGCCGCTGACCCGCCGATCGTTTATCAAGGGTGCCGGCGCGGCGGCGGCGGTCGCCGGCCTGATCGGCGTCCATACGCCATCGGCCGTAGCCGACGCCGCGCCCTCCGCGACGCTCGGCGCCGGCGTCGCCGAAAAACTTGGACCCGGCCCGGTCACCTTCGATCTGCAAATCAACGGCGCCGCGCGCCGGCTCTCGGTTGAGCCGCGCACCACTCTGCTCAGCGCCTTGCGCGACCATCTCGGACTCACCGGTGCCAAACTGGTCTGCGATCGCGGCGCGTGCGGCGCCTGCACGGTGATGATCGACGGGGCCGCGGCGACCTCATGCATGATGCTGGCGGTCGACGCGCGCGGGCGCCAGGTTACGACGATCGAAGGTCTCGGCACGCCCACCGCGATGCATCCGCTGCAACGCGCCTTCGCCGAGCAGGACGCCCTGCAATGCGGCTTCTGCACGCCCGGGATGGTGATGGCGCTGGCGGCGGCGATGCGGACCAATCCCGCGCCGACGCTCGATGACGTCAAGCAGGCGGTCGCCGGCAACATCTGCCGCTGCGGCACCTATCCGCACGTCTTCAAGGCGGCGCTAGCCGCTGCCCAAGCGCCCGGCGCAAAGCCGCCCGGCGTCGTCTGATGGCGCGGCGGGTAACGCTGACGCTGGGCTTCGCCGGCGCCACGCGCGAAGTCGCCGTGATGATCCCCGACGACGAGCCGGTGCCGTGGCAATGGGGTGAGCAGTTCAGTGTGGTGGGCGTTGCGGCGCCGCGGCTTGACGGCCCGCTTAAGGCGACCGGCGGCGCGCGCTACACCTACGATATCCAATTGCCCGGGATGCTTTACGGCGCGATCCTGCGCAGCCCGCATGCTCATGCGCGGGTCCGCAATGTCGATCTGCGCGCGGCGCGGCGGCTCGACGGCGTCGGCGCGGCGATCGAGCGCGGCGGCGGCACGATACGCTTCGCCGGGCAGGAGGTCGCGGCGGTCGCGGCGCGGAGCCTCGATATCGCGAACGACGCGCTTGCGCTGATCAAGGTCGATTACGAGCCGCTGCCCTTCGTCACCGACATGGAAGATGCCCTCAAGCCCGACGCGCCCGAGGTTTTCGCGCGCGGCGGCAACGCGACTGAACCCAAAATTTTCAATGCCGGCAATGTCGCGCAGGGCTTCGAGGCCGCCGCCGCCGTGCATGAGGCGGTCTACACCACGCCCGTGCAGACCCACGTCTCGCTCGAAACCCACGGCGCGGTCGCGCAATGGACGGGCGACGAGCTGACCGTGTGGTGTTCGACGCAAGGAATTTTCGGCGTGCGCGACGACCTCGCCGTGCGCTTCAATCTGCCGCCCGAAAAAGTCCGCGTGATCACCGATTATCTGGGCGGCGGCTTCGGCTCGAAATTCGGCGCGGGCAAGGAGGTCGTGATGGCGGTCGAGCTGGCCCAGGCCGCCGGCGCGCCGGTCAAGCTGATGCTGCCGCGCGCGGCCGAGCACGTCGCCACCGGCAATCGTCCGAGCTCATGGCAGCGCGTGCGGGTCGGCGCCGATCGCACGGGGCGGCTCATCGCGATCGCGCTCACGCAGCACGGCAGCGGCGGGATCGGCGGCGGCTCGGGCAGCTCCGGCCCGATCAAGACGCTCTACCGATGCGCCAACGTGCATACCGAGGAGCGCGACGTCTATATCAACGCCGGGCCGTCGTCGGCGATGCGCGCGCCCGGATGGCCGCAGGGTTCGTTCGCCTTCGAGTTGGCGCTCGATGAACTGGCGCGCAAGCTGGCGATCGATCGCCTCGAATTTCGCCGTCGCAACAATGCCAATCCGGTGCGCGCGATCGAGTACGAGCTGGGCGCGCGGGCCTTTGACTGGGACGCGAAGGCGCGCGCCGCCCGAGTGCGCGGGCCGCTTAAGCGCGGTATCGGTGTGGCCTCGGCAGGGTGGCACAGTATCGGCGCGTCGGGTCCGCAGGCGCAGGCGATTGCGTATCGCGACGGGCACGTCGAAGTGCGCATCGGCACGCAGGACGTCGGCACCGGCACGCGCACCATCCTCGCGATGGTCGCGGCGGAGGAACTCGGCCTGCCGCTCGAGCGCATCACGATGAAAATCGGCGACACACGCGATCCCTATTCGCTGCCCTCCGGCGGCAGCATGACGGCGCCCTCGGCCACCCCTGCGGTGCGCCAGGCCGCCGCCCATCTCAAGGACAA
The DNA here is from genome assembly GCA_035534935.1 of Binataceae bacterium (SeqCode). Classification (GTDB taxonomy): domain Bacteria; phylum Desulfobacterota; class Binatia; order Binatales; family Binataceae; genus JADMIL01. The sequence goes on along the minus strand of DATLRA010000049.1, from coordinate 17,370 downwards.
GCTTGTGCGTATCGCGGCCGCGATGCTCAACGCCGACGCCACCGGACTCGAAGCGCGCGACGGTGTGATCCGCATGCGGGCCGATCGATCTCGCGCCGTTGCCTTGGCCGACGTTTGCCGGCATCTGGCGGGCGATTCGATTGCCGCCGACGGCGAGCACGTGCCGAACTACGCTGGCTTCAGCGGCGAGCAGGCGGGATGCCAGTTCGCCGAGGTCGAGGTCGATTGCGACACCGGGATCGTGCGCGTGCGCGAAGTCGTCGCGGTGCATGACGCGGGCGTGATCGTCAATCCGCTGACCGCGCGCAGCCAGGTCAACGGCGGGGTAATCATGGGCGTCGGCTTCGCGCTGTTTGAAGATCGCCGCATCGACCCGCGGCTCGGCCTGATGGTGAATCCGACGATGGACGACTACAAGTTGCCCGGCGCGATGGATATTCCGGAGATCAGAACGATCTTCGTCGAAGTCGCCAATGGCGTCACCAATACCGGCGTGCTCGGCCTCGGCGAGGCGGTTCACGTCGCCTCGACGGCGGCGATCGCCTGCGCGGTGGCCGACGCGATCGGCGCGCCGCTGCGCGCGCTGCCGATGACGCCCGACCGCGTCCTTGCGGCGTTGGGCAAGGCCTGAGCTGAGGGTGTCGCCGATGAATCGCTTCGCCGTAATCGCCCCCGCCGACCTGCGCTCCGCCGCCAGGATGCTGGCCCGGCCCGATCACGCTGCGCTGGCTGGCGGCGTCGACCTGCTCGATCTGCTCAAGCAGAACCTGGCCGCGCCCGCGAATCTCGTGAACTTGAAGGGGCTCGCGGGCCTCGATCTTATCGCGGAGGCCGACGACGGCGTCCTGCGCATCGGCCCGCTGGTCAAGCTGAGCGCGCTCGCGGCGCATCCGCGTGTGCATGCGCATTACATGGCGCTGGCCGAGGCGGCTGGCGAGGCGGCCACGCCGCAGATTCGCAACCTGGCGACGGCGGGCGGCAATCTCCTGCAGCGTCCGCGATGCTGGTACTTTCGCAATCCCGATGTGAACTGCCTAAAAAAGGGCGGCGATCGCTGCTATGCCGTCGGCGGGCTCAATCGCTATCACGCGATTCTGGGCGGCGGCCCGTCGTTTATCGTGCATCCGTCGAATCTCGCGCCGGCGCTGGTCGCCTTCGATGCGCGGGTCAAGCTCGCCGGGCCGGCGGGTGAACGGGTCGTCGCGATGGCCGATTTTTTCACCCTGCCCAAGGCCGCCGTGACCCGCGAGAACCTGCTCGCGCCCGGCGAAATCCTGACCGCGATCGAGCTTCCCGCGCCGCCCGCCGGAACGCGCAGCGTCTACCTCGAGGTGCGCGAGAAGCAGAGCTTCGATTGGCCGCTGGTGGCCGTCGCCGTGGTGCTCGCGATCGATCCCGGCCGCCACGTGCGCCGCGCGCGGATCGTGATGGGCGCGGTCGCGCCGATTCCGTGGCGCGTGCCGGCGGCCGAACAGATTATCGCCGGTGGCGCGCTCACGCCCGATCGCGCCGCGCGCGCCGCCGAGGCCGCGCTGGCCGGGGCCGCGCCGCTGGCCGATAACGGCTACAAGGTTCCGATCGCCAAGGCGCTGGTGCGCCGTGCGATCCTGCGCGCCGGCGGCCTCGAGGCGGAGACCGTCTAAGGAGGCTCTGCGCAGATCAAGTTGTCATGCTGAACGGAGTCCGCGAAGTGCAGCATCCCGGGATTCTTCGCCACGTTCAGAATGACAAAATGGGCGTCGAGCGCTTGGTGCCTGGCGTGCGAGCGGCGGAGCGGAGATTTCCAAGATGGTGGAAAAGGCGGGAAACGATTACTGCACGATGCTGCGCACCAAGTTCAGCTACTTCCGCGCGCCCGGCGGCGTGCGCCTGATCGATCCCGAAAGCACCACCGCCTGCTACACCTGCCTCCTGACGCAGAGCCCCGTCGGCCCCGACGATCTGCCGGTCCATGCGTCGATCTGCGGGCGCAATCGCGCCTGCTTCACGCGCGCAGATTGAGCGCGCACCTTGCCGCTGGCGGAGCGCGCTACTTGATCGCGAGCGCGTTGGGCGGCGAGCCCACCCCGCCGGGGATATTGAGCGGCGCCGAGGTGATGAAAAAATCGTAGCGTCCGTCGCGCGCGCAATCGTCGGCCAGACTCTCGAGATCCCACATCTCGCCAATCGGCATCCCGAAGAACGACAGCAGATGGAAGTGCAGGAGATCGCGCGACGCCGGCTGGTCGCCGATCGGCGGCGGTGGCATCGCCTCGAGCGCTGGTGAATCCGACGCGGCGGCCGCGATCCGGCTATCCCACAACCATCGCGCGACCCGCGGCGTGCCCTCGATGCCGGGTGATTTGGTCTGCGTCGCCAGGGTGGCCTTTTCCTCGGGCGACATCGCGAGGTACGCCTTGGTCCATCCGATACGCACCAGCAGCACGTCGCCGGCGCGAATCGTGGTCTTCTGCTCCTCGAGCGTGCCGAGCAACTCCTCGAACGGAATCAGATCGTTGGTCATGAAGTTGAGCTTGCGCCCGCGCTTTTCATGATAGCGCCCGATATCGACGAGCACGCCGCGCCCGGCGATGCCGCGCCGCGCGAGGTTGTCGATGCCGAGCTTGGTGCCGCCGTAGCCGGTGATCTCGCTGTCGGGGATTCCGTTATAGGCGCCGAGCTTGGGATGCTTCACGTGGCATAGCGCGTCCCATTGCGATGAGGCTTGCGGATAAAAGTTGTCGAGGTAATCGTCGAGGATGTACGACGCGTACTGCTTGATCGTATGCACGTGCTTGCCGCGGCCGAACAGCGGCGGGTCGGGGATATTGAAGGGGAGGTTGAGCGAAAAGACCCGTCCGTTGCGAATCGAGCCGGCCGCTTCGATCACCGCCGCTGGCGTCATCAGGTTGATCGTGCCGAGCTGATCGTCGTCGCCGAACACGCCCCACGCGGCGCCGGCCGGCGCGCCCGCGCGCGTCGGCAATTGATCGTGACGCGGCAGATTCGGCTCGGGTGCGCGCGGACGTGTCGCGACCGCCGCGGCCGTGGCCCGTGCCTTCACGCGCGGCCGTGCAATCGCGCGGGCCTTGGGCTTGGCGCGCGCGGCGGCCTTCGCCGCGATTTTCGGCGCCGGTTTCTTCGCGGCGATCGGCGCGAGCCTGGCGGACGCCTTGGATTTTGACGCTTTGCCTGTGGCGATCGTTTTGTGTTTTGCTGGCGCCGCAGTGCCCGACGCTCTGCCCTTGCCTTGCGATCCGCTTTTGCCGCGCCCTGCTTTCGCCATGTGATGTCCTTCCCGGTGGATGAGAATCGTTTTTGCCGCGCAACCCGACCTTCTAATAACAGGATGAGCGCCGCTTACAACAGTTGGTGAGTCTCGGCGATCGTCCGCTTTGACAGATCTCGCTGAAATCGTGGTGCGAGGGGCAAAAAAAGATCGGCGGGCGGCCCGTCGGACTAAAAATAAAACCATGTCGCAGATTCGTAAGCGACCGATCGCGTGTCGCACCGCACGGAATATTCGATGAATGCCGCGTTTATTGCCTTGTTGCGGTTTACGGGCGCTGATACGATGCGGGTTTCGCTCCTTGCTCCCGCAAGGGGGCTGTAACCCGAGAGGAGGTCAGCGCGTGCGGCGCTACGAAACCATATTTATTTTACGCCCGGATCTGGGCGAACCGGCTCACAAAGAGGCCATCAAGCGTTTCGAGGGGATCGTTGCCAGCAACGGCGGCGATCTGGTCGAGACCGAGGAATGGGGCTTTCGCGAGCTTGCCTACAATATCAAAGGCGAGCGGCGCGGCTTTTACGTGCGGTTCGACTACGGCGGGGCCGGCGCGACGATGAACGAAGTCGAGCGCAATCTCAAACTGGCCGATGGCGTGCTGCGCTATCTGTCCGTACTGGTCGACGACTCGGCTGATATGGCGCAGGTCCGCACCGATGTCGAGGCGCGCCATCGCCGCGCCGCCGAGGCCAAGGCTGCCGCCGAGGCGCGGATGGCCGCGATGGCGGCGGAGCGCGCCGCGGCGGCCGAACTTGCGGCCACCAACGCGGCGGCTCGCGCGGTCGCGCAGGAAGCGGCGGCGGCGGCGAAAGCCGCCGCTGCGGCCGCAGCGGCGGGGGGCGAAGCGGCCGGCGCTCCGGTCGGCGACGCCTCGGCCGAGGACGTCGCGGCGCCGTCGAGCGATCCCTCGACCGAACCGGAAAGTGGCCAACAGGATTGAGCTTTGCGGACGTCTGGCAAATCCGCCCGCGCTCAGCGTAACGCCCGCGGGCACGCCGGTGCTGCGCCTGGTGGTGGATTGCGGCGCGACCGCGGGCGAACTGTTGCTCGCGGTCGTGATGACCGGCGAGCCGGCGCGGGCGCTGGCGCAAAGCCTCAAGGCGGGTGCGGAAATCCGTGCGCGCGGCGCATTGCATCCGCTGCGTGGACGGACCCGGGCCGGCCTCAAGAATGTCGGAATCGAGCTGGTGGCTGACGAAATAGAGCCTGCCCGCGAGACCCGCTGAGGGCGGGCGCGCGGCCTCGCGGCGGACGTGAACGCCGGCTGCGCGCGAATTGCGCGGGTGAGTTGAATGCACCTTTATCAGGAAGCGAATTATGGCTGACGAAGAAAGAACCCAACATGGCGGATCGGGCGGCGCGTCCGACGCGCACGATCATTCACGCGGACCACGCGGGCCGCGCTCGGATGCCGATCGCGGCGGTGACCGTGGCGGCGCGCGCCGTCGTCCGGGCGGCGGACGGCGCAAGGTCTGCCGCTTCTGCGCGGACAAGACTCTGGCGGTCGATTACAAGGACGTGCGCACGCTGCAAAGCTTTATCACGGAAGGCGGCAAAATCGTGCCGAGCCGCACGTCGGGCAACTGCGCCAAGCATCAGCGGCAGCTCGCAGTGGCGATCAAACGCGCGCGGGTCATTGCGCTGTTGCCTTTTTCAACCCTCGGGCTGTAGCGCCGCGCCGTGACCCGCCGGGACGCCATCGGGTTGATGCGGGCCGCGTTTGCGGCGGCCGCACTGTTCCTTGCGGGTGGTGTAATTCCGGCGGTCGGTGGCATCGCGATGCTGTTTGCGCCGGCCCCGGTGATGAGTTTTGCGATCGGCTATCCCAAGGCGCTGTGGCGGATGGCCGCGGCGGTGGTGATGGCCGCCGGTCTAATCGCGCTCGGCGCGGGACCGTCTGCGGCGGGCGCCTACGCCCTGACCCTCGGCCTGGCCACGGCGATTATCTGTCAGATGGTCGACCGCCGCCGGCCGTTCGAGTTGATCGTGCTCTACACGGTGGCGGCCGTGCTGATTGTGGGCACCATGACGGCGCTGGCGATAGCCGGATCGCCGGCCACGCTGGCCGACACCCTGCGCCGGGAACTGACGGTGGCGATGGATCGCGGCCAGCAGTTCTACAAGACGGTCGGGATGGATTCGGCGATGACGCCCGAGATGCGGGGCAATATCGTCGCCGCCACCGTGCGGCTGAGTCCGGCGCTGGCGGCGCTGTCGATCGCGATCACCGTGCTGATCAATTTGGGCATGTTTTGGCGGGCGAGCGGCCGCCAGCAGCGCGTCGGCTACCCGCTGTTTGGCGACCTGGTGCGCTGGGCGACGCCCGAATGGCTGATCTGGGTGTTGCTGGTGGCGGGCTTCGGACTGTTCATTCCAGTGGCGGCGCTGAGCACCATCGCGCTCGACCTGTTCGTGTGCGTGGCGGCGGTCTATTTCTGCCAGGGTCTCGCGATCATGGCGTTCTATTTCAAGGTGCTGGCGATGCCGCCGCTGGCGCGTGGGCTGATTTACTTTGTTACGATCGTGCAGCCGGTGCTGGCGGCGCTGGTCTGCGTAGTGGGAATTTTCGACCTTTGGATCGATTTTCGGCGGCTCAAGCCGCCCAGCCAGGAGGCGCGCAATCTGGGCGATTTCCTGTGAGACGGGCTTAACAAGGCAGGCGAAGCTATGAATATGCAATTGATTTTGAGTGAAGAGGTCCCCAACCTGGGGCGCCCGGGCGACGTGGTCAAGGTCCGCGCCGGCTATGCCCGCAACTACCTGCTGCCGCGCAAGCTCGCGGTGGCGGCCAGCCAGAAGAATTTGAGCGCCTTCGAGCATACCAAGGCGGTGGCCTTGCACAAGCGCGAGGCGCTGCGGCTCAAGGCCGCCAGCCTCAAGGAGCGCCTCGAGGCGATCACCTTGTCGCTCACCGCGCGCGCCGGCGACGAGGGCAAGCTGTTCGGTTCGGTGACCAATATCGATATCGAGCGCGCCTTGCGCGAGCAGGGCTTCACGGTCGAGCGGCGGCGGATCGCGCTGAACGAGCCGATTAAGCAACTGGGCGACTTCACGGTCGCGGTCAAACTCGAGTCCGAGGTCGAAGCGAGTTTGAAGTTCAACGTTGCAGCGGCCGGCGAGTAAGGATCTGACGGAAAATGATCAAGCTCTATGACTTCCTGCCCTGCCCGTTCGGCCAGAAGGTGCGTATCGTGCTGGCCGAAAAGGGGCTGTCGTACGAACTGGTGCAGATCGATCTGCCCCAGGGCGAACATCGCAAGCCCGATTTTTTGCGGCTCAATCCCTTCGGTCGCGTGCCTGTGCTGGTCGATGAGGACACGACCATCTACGACTCGACGACCATTGCCGAGTACCTCGAAGACGAATACCCCGAACCGCCATTGCTGCCCGCGGTCGGCTCGAGCGCGTTGCGCGCGCGGGCGCGGACCTGGGAGGATTTTGCCGACTCGTCGTTTACCCCGCAGGTCGGCCAGTTGATGGGCGAAATGGGCAAGCCCGAGCATGAGCGCGACCCGGCGCGCTTGCTGCGCGTGCAGAAATCGATCGAACGGGTGCTTGATTTTCTCAACCACGAACTGCAGGGGCAGGAGTTTCTGGCTTCGCAGTTTTCGGTCGCCGATATCGCCTTTGTGCCGCGCCTGGTGGTGCTGAAGGATCTGGGCCTCGACCCGGCGATTAACCGCGCCAACGTCGACGCGTGGCTGCGCCGGATGATCGAACGGCCGAGCATCCTGAGCCTCGAGGGTCTGACGGTACAGCTCCTGGCTGGCGTGTGATCGCGACCGGTGGCCAATGGAATCACGCAAAGCCTGAGCCGGCACAAGCCTGACCCGGCACCACGATGGCCGGCGCGGCAGATCGGCGGGCTAAAGAAAACGCGCCGTCCGCATGCGAGCGCGGCGGCGCGTGAAGCGCATCGCGGCAAGCCGCGGATGCGTGGACGGCGTGAGTTACTCTAATCGAAGGTCGCGCGGATTAGTAGCGCGACTCGACCGTCTCGGCGTAAAGATCGTCGTCATCGGGACGCGGCGCGACGCCGGTCATGCGATACAACAGTTTCGCCGCGAACAGCTTGTCGCCGATCCGCCCGTGCGGCTTGAGCATCCCGCCATGGCGCCGGCAGCGCGGGCAGGCAATAGTACCGCTGAGCATCGAGGCGGTTTGCGGAGTGATGCGCAGGTCGAAGGTATGGGCACAGCCAGGATTCTGGCAGGCAATCCGATAGACGACACCGCCCTGCGACTTGGACGAATTGGTTACGGTTTTGCTGGTTACGCTCTGCATTTTCATGCTCCCTTCCGGGCTTTTCCGGAGAGCCCTGCTACTGATCTACGTCCCTGATACCGATCTTAGACGTAAGATTTGGAATAATGTTTCAAGCAACCCTTGTGCCTCGGTCTGGTTGTCTCCATAAAAGTGGCGTAATAGGCTAGGAAATAAGCAATTATTCGATATGGGGCCGATCGGGGCACCGCTCCTGGCAACCCCTTTAAGTGGGTAAAACGAACGTTTTGGGACACTGCACGCGAAGCCCGGTCGCACAACGCGCCAATTGCGAAAGCGAAAAACCAGCGCAAAGCGAAGCTGGCAGGGCTCTTCGAGGGGTTTTATTGGCGCTGCGTGACGATCGATAAGCGGACCGCCGGCGGGCGTGTCGCCCACTCAACGCAGGTAACCTCGCCGCACCCACGGCGAACAGGATTCGACGACTGCAGATGAGAACGCTAGCGCTGATCATGGCCGGAGGGCAGGGTACCCGGCTCTATCCGTTGACGCGGGATCGAGCGAAGCCCGCGGTGCCGTTCGGCGGCAAATACCGGATCGTCGACTTCGTCCTCTCGAACCTGGTCAACTCGCAAATCTATTCGATTTACGTGCTGGTCCAATGGCGCTCGCAATCGCTCATCGAGCACCTCAAGGACGGCTGGCAGTTCGGCCGTATCCTGCACGACCATTTCATCGTGCCGGTGCCGGCGCAGATGCGCTTGGGGGAGAGCTGGTATCAGGGCACCGCCGACGCGATCTTCCAGAACCTCAATCTGATCGACGATTTCAAGCCCGACTTGGTGGCGGTCTTCGGCGCGGACCATATCTACCGGATGGATATCGCGCAGATGATCGAGTTCCACCTGGAGCGCAAATCGTCGGTGACGGTGGCGACGCTGCCGGTCATGCTCGAGGAATCGGATCAGTTCGGGATCCTCGAAGTCGACTCGGGTCTGCGCGTGTTCGGCTTTGACGAGAAGCCCAAGGTGACCAAGGCGATGCCGGGGGCGCCGGGCAAGTGCCTGGCCTCGATGGGCAACTATCTGTTCGATCCGCAGGTGCTGCGCGCCGCGCTGATCGAGGATTCGCAGGCCCGCGAGAGCCATCACGATTTCGGCCGTGACCTGATCCCGGCGCTGATCGATCGCGTGCCGGTCTACGCCTACAATTTCCTGACCAACCGGATCCGCGGCGACTCGGAGGAGAATCTGAGCTACTGGCGCGACGTCGGGACGATCGACGCGTACTACGAGGCCAACATGGACCTGCGCGACGCGCGGCCGCATCTCAACCTGTACAACTCGTCGTGGCCGCTGCGTACGGCGTATTATAATCAGCCGGCGGCGAAGTTCGTCTTCAATGAGGATTCGCGGCGCGGTCAGGCGCTGCATTCGGTGATTTCGGAGGGCTGTATCATTTCGGGCGGTTCGATCCGCAACTCAGTGCTGGGCCGATCGGTCTTCGTTCATTCGTACAGCGAGATCGACGATTCGGTGATCATGGACTACTGCGATATCGGGCGTGGCGCGCGCATTCGCCGCGCGATTATCGACAAAAACGTGCATATCGCCGACGGCGACGTGATCGGCTATGACCTCGAGCGCGACCGCCAACGCTTCACCGTGACCGATACTGGAATCGTGGTGATTCCCAAGTCGCCCAAACGCGATGGAGTCTTTCTCTAATCCGGGCGCGGAGCCGGCTCGTCCACCGGACGGATCCGCGCACGATACGATCGATGCCGGCGGCCGCGCCACGGCGACTGCCGCCGATGAGCCGCGCGACGCGCGCCCGGCGGTGGACGACGGTGCGCGCGCGCGAGCCGCGCGGCGCGACGCGCAACTACCGTTGAGCCTGAAGGACCGTCTGCTGTTCTACCTGATGGTCGGCGTGATCCACGCGCTCAGCCTGATTCCCGACTTCGTGCTCTATCCGCTCGGCATCGCGGGCGGCTTTATCGGCTACCTGCTCGACCGGCGCCATCACGTGATCGGGCTCAAGAACCTGGCGATCGCGTTTCCCGAGCGCAGTGCCACCGAGCATCGGCGCATCCTGCGCGCGTCATACGTGAATCTCGGGCGCGGCGGCGCCGAGTACGTCCGCCTGGGCGGCTTCTTCTACCACAGGCTGAAACGTCGGGTGAGCTACGATCGGATCGCTTATTGGGACGATGTGCGCGCGCGCAATCCGGGCCGCGGGCTGATAATCCTGAGTGCCCATTTCGGCAACTTCGAGCTGCTGGCGCCGGCCCACGCCCTGCATGGGCATCAGATCGGCCTGGTGCATCACACGCAGCGCTTTCTGCCCGGCGACGCCCTGATGACCTTCGTCCGCGAGCGCGTCGGGGTCGAGGTCATGCGCAAGCATTCGGCGGCCCGCGCGGTGCTCAAGGCGCTGCGTGCCGACGGCACGGTGGGCGTGCCGTTCGACCAGAACGCGAAGCGCGGCGAGGCGGTTTTCGTGCCGTTTTTCGGCGAACCGGCGGCGACCACGGGCGGCCTGGCGCGGATTGTCGCGATCTCGCATGCGCCGGTGATCCCGGCGTTCATCGTGCGCGAGCCCGGGATGCGCCGCCATCGCATCGAGATTCAGGACGAGGTCGAAATTCAGCGCAGCGCCGACCGCGAGGCCGACATCGTGGAGAATACGCGGCGCTTCACCGCCACGATCGAAGCGATCGTGCGGCGCTATCCCGAACAGTTCCTGTGGACCCATCGGCGTTACCGCACGCGCCCGCGCGGCATGGCGGCGATCTATCCGCCCAAGAAATCGGCCTGAGCGGGTGGCGCGTCCGGGCGCGCCCGCAAAATCCGCGGCAGCGCCAGGAGCAGAACGATCGCGATCAGCCAGGCGGCCGGCGCGGCGATCAGCGGCACCGGTCCCGCGCCGGCGAGCCAGCGCGGAGCGGCCGCCGCGCCATGCGCGATCGCGGGCCAGCTCTTGGCGCCCAGCACGAAGCCGGCGTGCATGCCGATTGAAAAATAGACGTTGCCGGTGGCGATGAAGGCCTGGCCGAGGACCAGGCCGAGCAGGGTGAGCCCGATCAGGGTCGGCGCGGCGGCGAGCGGATGGGCGAGTTGCGCGGCGCTCTGGCCGAGGTCGGCGAGACCGGCCATCGGATGGAAGCCGGCGAGATAGAAGTGGGCGGGCGCGCGCACCAGATGGGCCAGCGCATAGATAAACGCGCTGGCGACGAGTGCGGTGCGCCGGCCGAATTCACGGAGCATCCCGCCGAGCAGGAAGGCGCGGAAGAAACCCTCTTCGATTATTCCGATCGCGATCGCCGGGATCAGGTTCTTCGCGATGCGGGCGACCAGCGAACCGGCCTCGAGCGGATGCGCGGCGTGGCGCATGACGATCGCCGCGGTGAACAGGATCGCGATCGCGCCCAGGCCGAGCGCCAGACCGAGTGCGGCGCGGCCCGGGTTGGCGCGCGGCGCGGCAAAGCCCCGGCGGATCAGGCAATTGAAGCCGAGCGCGCGCGACCATAGGAGCAACGCGGCGAGCAGCGTCGCCATCACGGTGCGATCGAAGATGCGCGGAAAGGGCAAGCGCAGCCCGGCCGCCGCCAGCGCCCAGGCGGCGCACGGCGCGAGAATCACGGCGGCGGCGATTCCGGTGGCCAGCGCGATCGCGAAACCGATCGTGAAGGAGCGCGCGGCAGATGGCGGATTGGTGGTCGTGGCAATCAACCTAGTACGGCGTCGCGATCAAACGATGGGCGCGGGCGTGGCGATCGGCATCGCGCGCGGCGCTGCGGGTTGCGGGCGCATGGCAGGCGGCGGCGGGAATCAGCGGACCGTGCGCAGCGGATTGCGCTGCGGTTCGAGCACCAGCTCGAGCGGGCAGACTGCGGAGGGCGCGGCGACCACGCTCATCACGGCCGCGGCGACGTCGGCCGGCCGCAGCATCAAGGTGCGGTCGAGCCGCTTGTTGACCGGGATCAAGCCGGTGTCGATGAGCCCCGGGATGATCACGGAGGTCTTGATGTGGCGCTCGCGCAGCTCGGCGAAGGAGGCGTGGGTGAAGGCGATGAGGCCGGCCTTGGCGGCGGCGTAAATCGCTTCGCCGGCGCCCATCCGGCGCGCCGCGGCGGAGGCGATATTGACGATCACGCCGCCCTCGTTGCGCTCCGACATGTGGCTTGCGGCCAGGCGCGCCAGCGCGATCGGCGCGCGCAAATTCAGCGCGATAATCCGGTCCTGGTCGGCCCCGGTCATCTTGATCAGTGGCGTGCGCGGCGGCGCCCATCCGGCATTGTTCACCAGCACGGCGAGGCTGCCGTAATAGTCCACGGCGGCGCCGATCAGATGTTCGGCTGCCTCCTCGGCGGCCAAATCGATCAGCACGATCAGCGAGCGCGCAGGTGGCAAACCGCTCAGGGCGCGGGTTTCTTCGAGTTCGGCCTGGGTGCGCGCGGCGAGGCAGAGCGAGAAACCGGCCTCGGCCAAGGCGAGCGCGACGGCGCGTCCGACGCCGCGGCCGGCGCCGGTGACGACGGCGACCTGGCGCGCGATTTCCTGATTGGGATCGTCGCTGGTTCTGGCGGAGGCGCTCGGCATGGGAGTCAGTCTAGCCCGGATCGCGCGCGGCGCGCATCGCCGGTGAAAGCCGGGAAATTCGATTGTTCGCCTGAATCCGACGCCGCATTTGCCCGCGATGCTAAGCGGAGCGCACGAATGGCCGCTTTCGCCCATCGGGTAGTTGCTTCTCTCACAGACGATGGGAAGAATTGAACGACTATGAATCGCCAGGTCTTTCGCGAATACGACATTCGCGGTGTGGTCGAGGACGATTTCGACGATGATCTGATCGTCGACCTGGGCCGCGCCTACGCCACGATCCTGCATCAGGCTGGCAAGCATACGATTACGCTCGGGCGCGACTGCCGGCTGACTTCGGACGCGCTGCGCGATCTTTTGCTCGAGGGGCTGCTGCCGGCCGGTATCGATGTGGTCGACGTCGGCGTGGTGCCGACGCCGCTGCTCTATTTTTCCGTGCTGCACTGGAAGATGGACGGTGGCGCGATGATCACCGGCAGTCATAACGCGGCCGAGTACAACGGCTTCAAGCTCGGAGTCGGCCCGACGACGATCTTTGGCGCCGAGATTCAGCGCGTGCGCGAAATAATCGAGGCGCGCGCCTTCGTCACCAGCGGCCGCAAGGGCAAGCTCAGCGCCCGGCCGGTGCTTCCCGACTACCGCGACTACATCAAATCGCATATCACGCTGAAGCCCGGGATGAAGGTCGCGGTCGATGGCGGCAACGGCTGCGGCGGCGTGGTGGCGGCGCCGCTGATGCGCGAGATGGGGCTCGAGACGGTCGAGCTGTATATCGAGATGGACGGGCGCTTCCCCAATCATCATCCGGATCCCACGGTCGAAGAGAACATGCGCGACCTGCAGGCGGCGGTGGTCAGCAGCGGCGCGGCGGTCGGGATCGCCTATGACGGCGACGCCGATCGGATCGGCGCGGTTGACGAGAACGGCCGTATCGTATGGGGCGACGAGCAGATGGTGGTTTATGCGCGGTCGATTCTCAAGGAGCGGCCGGGCGCGGCGATTATCGGCGACGTGAAATGCTCGCAGCGCATGTACGAGGATATCGCGCGCCATGGCGGCCGGCCGATCATGTGGAAGACCGGCCATTCGCTGATCAAGAGCAAGCTCAAGCAGGAGCACGCGGCGCTGGCCGGCGAGATGAGCGGCCACATGTTCTTCAACGATCGCTACTACGGTTTCGACGACGCGATCTACGCCTCGTTCCGGCTGCTGGAAATCCTCGGGCGGGAGGGCCGCGGGCTGGGCCAACTGCTAGCCGATTTGCCGCGCACCTGCTTCACGCCCGAGCTCCGGCTGGACTGCCCCGACGATCGCAAGTTCGAGGTGGTGCGGCGCGCGGTGGAATATTTCCGCGCGCATTACGACACGATCGATATCGACGGCGCGCGAGTGAATTTTCCCGGTGGATGGGGCCTGGTGCGCGCGTCCAACACGCAGCCCGCTTTGGTGCTGCGCTTCGAGGCGCGCGACGAGGCTACGCTCGGCGAAATCCGCACGCTGTTCGAGGCCAAGCTCAAGGAGTTCGGCGCGGCCGTTTGAGCCGCCGCCGCGTTGCGCGCGATACCTCGCGTGACGGCCGGCTCCGGCACCCGCTTTCCGCAATGAAAAAAACTTCGCATCCCGCGCCGGGCGCGGCGCTGATTATCGCGGGCGGGCGGGGCACGCGCTTTTGGCCTGAGAGTCGTGCCGGGCGGCCCAAGCCGCTGTTTGCCTTCGACGGCAAGACCACGCTGCTCGACAATACGATCGCGCGTCTGTCCGGGCTTATCCCGCGCGAGCGGATTTTCGTGCTGGCGGCGGCCGACCAGGGCGCGGCGTTTCGCCGGGCGCTGCGCGGCACTTTGGCGCCGGGCAACCTGATCGTCGAACCGGAGGGACGCGGCACGGCGGTCGCGATCGCTTATGGCGCGGCGATGATCGCCAAGCGGCTGGGCGACGAGGCGTTGATCGCGGCGATGCCGGCCGACCATTTCATAACACCGGCGGCGGAGTTTCGCGAGGCGCTCGGGACGGCGCTCGGTCTCGCCGCGGAGCGCGCCGCGATCGTGGTCCTGGGGATTACGCCGACGCGCACCGAGACCGGATATGGCTATCAGAAGATCGGCGGTGCGGTCGGCGCCGGGTTCAAGGTCGATCGCTTCGTCGAGAAGCCCGCGCCGGCGCTCGCGCGGCGGATGGTCAAGTCGGGCAAATATCTGTGGAACGCCGGCATCTTCGTGATGAGCGGAGCGACGCTCGCGCGCGAACTCGGCGAGCATGCGCCGGGGCTGGCGGCCGCGATGCGCCAGTTCGGCACGATCGGCAAAGCGCGATTGCCGCGCGCCTATCATGCGCTCGAATTCGATTCGTTCGACCGGGTGGTCGCCGAGCGTAGCCGCGCGGTGCTCAGCGTCCGCGCGAGCTTCCGCTGGTTCGACGTCGGGAGTTGGGAAGGGCTGTGGGAGGCGATGCGGCCTGACGGCGCGAGCAACGTCGTCACCGGCAACGTGATCGCGATCGACAGCGAGGGCGTGCTGGCGCGCGGTGGTCAGCGCCTGATGGTGATCCTCGGCGTGAGCGACCTGGTGGCGGTCGATACCGGCGACGCGATTCTGATCGCGCGGCGATCGGCGGCGCAGTCGGTGCGGCGCGTGACCGACGAACTCGCCCGGCGCGGCCTCAAGCGTTACCTTTAGCGGCGTACGGCGCGGCGCCGCGCCGATCCCCATCCGGGCGAAGGGGCCGCCGGATCAGTCGAGCGCCTGCGGATCGCATTTGAGCGCGAGCGAGCGCAGCGCCCGCAGGTTGCGGTCTTCCTCCGTCGCGAGCACGCGCAGCGCGGCCGCAAACCCCGGATCGGCGCCCTCGACTTCGACCAGAGTCCGATTCAACTCGCGCGCAAGGTCGCCTTGCAGCGCCAGATCGGCGTTGAGCCGCGCCCAGTTGCTCGCGCCCTCGGGTCCGGCGGCGGCGGCCGGCGCGGGCCATGCCCCGCGATCGCGCAGGAGGCGGCGCAGCACCTCGGCCTGTGCCGACGTGGCGTCGGCCAGCCGCGCGAGGTCCGCGGCAATCGTCGGCAGTTCGCACATCGCGGCGTGGCGCGCCAGGTTCGCCGCCAGCGTGGCGTACCGGCCCGCGCATGCGGCGAGGCGGTCGAGGGCGCGGGCACGCGGCGCACGCGCGGGACGAAGCAGGTCGAGCAGGCTCATCGGCACGGATAGCTAGCGGGTCCGCGCACCCTGCTGTCAAGCGGCGCGTGATCGCGCGCCGGATAATCAGAGGAGCATCGGTGTCGCCGGGTCATGCGGATGCGCCGGCGTCGCGACCGGCGCCGTGAGGATGCGGACGAGAAACGATTCGCGCTTGAAGAAGCCGCCCGAATGATACGAATCGTCGAGCCGCAGATGCGCGTAGTCGAAATAGTGTCCGAGTTCGTGCATGAGGGTGCGGATAAAGGTCTTGGGCTTGACCACTTCGTGGCGCTGCGCGGTGCGCATCCAAAGAACGATCAGCGGTTCGCTCGACGGGCGGGCGGCGCCGCGCGGATAGAACAGGCCGTGCAGTTCGGCGCGCGAATTGCGCGGGCGTACGCTGCGCACCTCGATCCGCACCGCGCGCACGGCGAGCAGACGGCAGAGTTCGTCGCCGAGACCCTGCGCGGCACGCTGGACGATCGAGGGTGCGCCACCGGCGAGCGCGGTCATCAGGGCGGCGACCCGCGCGAAGGCCGCCGCGCCGACGGCGATTTCGTAGCGCTCGATCGAATCGCTTTTGAGGTAGCAGCGCTGGGCGCGCGCCGAGAGCCGATAGAAGAAGGCGGGCAGCGGTCGCGCGCGCGGGGCGATGGGCGCCTTCGCACCCGCCCCATCCGCGGCGATTCCATGCGCCGCCGTCCGCTTCGGCCCCGCATCCACTGCGTCACTATCCTGTAACTCGGCGGGGCAAAGCGCAATCGCCGGCGGCGATTCGCGGCGGAGACCCCGGAGCGGCGCCGGCTCGCACTCGTCAGCTCGCGCGAGCATGCTGTGGTAGAGGTATCGCACCAGCATGATCAACCCGGAAGCACTCGTGAATCGTCAGCCTGATTCGCCCCGCGCGCCCGCTTGGCGCGTCGCGCCTGAATGGTCCGTCGCAATCGATCGCGCCCAAATCGTGATTCGCCGTCCGAGGCTTGCGCTCCGATGAGTCGTCCGGCGCGCATCCATCGTGCGGCGGCGGCGGAGCGCGCCTCGCAGCTTGAGCCCTCGGTAGCCCCGCCGCGCACGCCGTATCGTTATCTGCGCCGCGCGATCGCGGCGCTGGCGATTCTCGCGGTGGCGGCCAGCGCGGTCCTGCTCGGCGTCGACGGATATCCGGTGCTCGCCGTGCGGATCGGCCACGCGCCGGTGTCGGCTACGCCACTTATACTGATCGGCACGGCTTATCTGCTGATGTCGGCGCTGGTGCGCGTGAGTCCGCTCGATTTGGTCAAGCGCGTGCTGCTCGCCGCCGCATTCATTCTGTGGGGCGTTGACCAACTGATGACGCCGGGGCCGCTCGCCAGGCTGATTGGCGACGTGGTCATCGCGCTCTACGTCTTCGATCTCGCCCTCATGATTCGCGACCATCTGCGCGGCGTCGGTCCGTCCACGCCGTAACCTGACGCACGATTTCCGCCGCGGCTCGCGCGCACTTACCGGCGGCGCGGTTTTGCGCCGGCGGCTCGCTGCCATATTATCGATCGTGGCGGCCGCCGCCTGAGCGATGCGCGGCGGCCGATTGACGAATTGAGCGCGCCGCCGGCCGATGCGGGCAGTGCGCAAGTGACAGCGATGGAACTGCATGCAATCGAAATTGCGCGGCCGGCCGCGGACGTCAACGTCATCGTCGGCCAGGCGCATTTCATCAAAACGGTCGAGGACCTCTACGAGGCGATCGTGCAGGCGGTGCCGGGCGTGCGCTTTGGCGTGGCCTTCAGCGAGGCGTCGGGCCCGTGCCTGATTCGCCATACCGGTACGGAGCCGGCGCTCGAAGCGGCGGCGGTCGCCGCGGCCGTGGCAATCGCGGCCGGCCACGTCTTCGTCGTGATGCTCGGCAACGCGTTTCCGGTTAACGTGCTCAACCAGATCAAAGCGGTCAGCGAGGTTTGCCAGGTCTTTTGCGCGACCGCCAACCCGCTGCGCGTGATCGTCGCCGAGCAGGACGGGGCGCGCGGCGTGATCGGCGTGCTCGACGGCGCCGCGCCCCGGGGTGTCGAAGGCGAGGCCGATCGGGCGGAGCGCCACGTGATGCTGCGCCGCTTCGGCTACAAGCAAT
>DATLRA010000048.1:0-23201 GCA_035534935.1 Binataceae bacterium (SeqCode) | reverse complement strand
CGTCCGATTCCGCCCGCCATGGTTATTTCACCGATGTGAGCTTGTGCACCTGCTTGAGCTCTTCGGGGGCGAGCTTCCAGTCCATCGCCTTGACGTTATCGGAGACCTGTTCGGGGCGGGTCGCGCCGCAAATCACGCTTGAGACCATCGGCTGAGCGGCGAGCCAGCATACCGCCAGTTCGAGCAGGCTATGGCCGCGCTTGCCGGCGAACTCGTCGAGGCGGTCGAGGGTGTTGAAGTTGGCCTCGTTGAGGACGCGATCGGCGAGCGCCTTCATCGCGCCCAGGCGCGTATCGGCGGGCAGGTCGGCGCCGCGGCGGTATTTGCCGGTGAGGAAGCCGCTGGCCAGCGGGAAGTAGGGCAGGATGCCGACGCCGAAATGGCGGCAGGCCGGAATCAGCTCGCGCTCGATCGCGCGATCGAGCAGATTGTATTCATTTTGTGCCGATACGTAGGACGCGAGATGGTGGGTTTGCGCGATCCAGTGCGAATCGGCAAGCTGCCAGCCCGCATAGTTGCTGCATCCGAGGTAGCGGACCTTGCCGGCGCGGACCAGATCGTCGAGGGCGGCGAGGGTCTCGTGCTCGGGTGTCGCGGGGTCGGGCGTGTGAATCTGGTAGAGGTCGATGTAGTCGGTGGCGAGGCGGCGTAGGCTGGCCTCGCAGGCGGTGACGATGTAGCGGCGGGAGGCGCCGCTGCCATAAGGCCCGTCGGCCATCTTCATGCCGAACTTGCTGGCCAGCACGATGTCGCGGCGGCGATCGCCGAGCGCCTTGGCGAGCATCTCCTCGGACTGTCCGCGATTGCCGTAAATGTCGGCGGTATCGAAGAAGTTAACGCCTTCATCGAGTGCGCGATGGACCACGGCGCGGGTCTGGGCGGCGTCGATCCGCATCCCGAAGTTGTTACATCCGAGCCCGGCCAGCGAAACCTGCAGGCCGGAGTTACCGAGATTGCGATACTCCATGCGGCACCTCGTTAAGGGTATCTTCATGGTTAAGCATCGGCGGCGTCTCGAGGGCAAGCGGCGGCGGGTTTGACAGTGGCGCGGGATACCTGCGAATAAAGTTCTTTGGTAGACGGAAAATCTGGCCCGGGCATCGGCAGGCCGCTCGCGCCCGCGATGAATCCGCCGCGCCCTTCGCGAATGCGGACGGCTGCGGCGTGTGCTGATTCGGCAGGGCCGCGGACGCGAACGAGCCCGAGGAGGAGATGGTGACGACCCCGAAACAGGAAATTGTCCGCGCGGCGGGCGCCGAGATGGGAGTAGTGCGCGGCGGGAGCGGTAAGCCGATCCTGGTCTTGCACGACGAATTGGGCTATTCGGGCTGGCTCGAATGGAACGAAGGGCTGGCGCGGGAACGATCGTTCGTGATCCCGCTGCAGCCGGGCTTCGGCCAGACCGAGCGCATCGACTGGATCCGCAGCTATCGCGATCTGGCCGGGCTGTACTCGCAGATCGTGCGCGAGTTGGGCGCGGCGCCGATCGACGTGATCGGATTTTCGGCGGGCGGCTATATCGCGGCCGAAATGGCGGCGGCCGATCCGAATATCTTTTCGCACATGGTGCTGGTTGCGCCGATGGGAATTAAGCCTGAGGTGGGCGAAATCGCCGATTTTCTCGCGATGACGGTGCGCAACCATCTGCTGTCGACGGTGGCCGACGCGGCCAAGACACCCGAGTTCACGAAAATATACGGCGCGCAGATGACGCCGGCGCAGTTCGAGGCGTTCGAGGACGCGCGATCCGAGACGGCGCGAATCGGCTGGGAGCCGTTCATGCATAATCCCAGCCTGCCGCATCTGCTGCGCGGAGTGAAAATCCCGACGCTGCTGGTATGGGGCACGCGCGACGCGATCGTGCCGCGCGGATGTATCGACGCGTATCGCGCGGCGATCGCCGGGGCGCAGGTGGCGCTGTGCGAAGGCGTGGGCCATCGCCCGGAGATTGAGTCGGCGGCGGAATTCGATCGGATCGTTAGCAAGTTTCTCGCGTCGTGAGCGGGTACGGGCACAAAGGAGTTCGCACATGCAGATAGGCTATTTCACCGAACGGCCCTATCGATGGCTGCCGGAAGAGGTGATTCTCAAGAACGGCGCGTTCTTCGGCGTCTCGAATAGATTATACGATCGCGAACGGGCGGCCGACGATTACCATTACTATCTCGACGAAAACTGCTACGCCGAGGATTTGGGCTTCGACGTAGTCGCGCTCAACGAGCATCACGGCAACCCGATCTGCATGGGGTCGGTGATGAACGTCGAGGCGTCGGTGCTGGCGTATCGGACCAAGCGCGTGCGCCTGGTGCTGATCGGCAATCCGCTGCCGGTGATCAAGCATCCGTTGCGGATGGCCGAAGAGCTGGCCGAGATCGATCTGATTTCGCGCGGGCGGCTGGTCACCGGATGGGTCCGCGGAGCGGGCAGCGAGCAGTTCTTCAACAACGCCAATCCGGCTTACAACCGCGAGATGTTCAACGAAGCGCACGACTTTATCGTGCAGGCCTGGACGCGGCCCGGCCCGTGGCGCTACGAAGGCAAACATTTTCATTATCGCCACGTCAATCCGTGGGCGCTGCCATATCAGAAGCCGCATCCGCCGATGTGGATTCCGGGCACGCTCAGTCCGGAGACCGTGGAATGGTGCGCGGAGCATCGCTACCCGTACATCGGGCTGGGCACGCCGCTCGGACCGACCTGTGACCTGTGGGATTTCTACGCCGACGAAGCGGCCAAGCATGGTTACCAGGCAGGCTCCGAGAATTTCGGCTACATGGTCGCGACAGCGGTGGCGGAGACCGAGGAAAAGGCCCAGAAGATCGCCGAGGGTTTTGTCTATGGCGGCGGCCAGAACGCGTTTTCGGCGCCGCAGTTCACGATGCCGCCGGGGTACAACTCGAAGGCCGCGATTCGTATCCTGGCCAAGCAGCAGACCAGCGCCTGGCTCGGTATCAGCGGCGAGAAGGTGCGCGAGCAGATGCACGGCAGCGACACCGGCGAGATCGATTACACCGACGTGCGGCGCAAGCTGCACGCGGCGTTGATGCGCGGCCAGCAGAACATGCAGGTGATCGTCGGCACGCCCAAGACGATCATTCCCAAGATCAAGACGATCATGGGCACGCTGCGCATCGGCATCTTCATCATACTGAGTATTCAGGGTCCGGTGGCTGACGACGAACGGCGCACCAGCATGCGGCTGTTCGCCGAAGAGGTGATCCCGGAGCTCAAGGCGTATGCGAAGGAGAGCGGGATCCTCGATCCGTTCCAGCGCACGCCCGGCAGTATGAAGCTCGCGGCGGGAACCAGGCGCGCCCCGGTGGTCAATCGCGAGTTGATGCCCGACCTGGGGAAATAGTAAGTCGCGCGTCATTAATTAGAGCGCGGAGAGTGCGGCGATGTTCAAGGTCGGCAAGCTGTTCCATCTGACGCACGTGGTCGGCGATCTCGACGCAGTTGATCGCTGGTACGACGAAATCTTCGCGGTCAACCGGTTCTATCGCGGTTACGAAAAGCTCGCCGTGCGCGAGGCGTCCCTGGTGCTGATCGGCGACGTGGTGATGGAACCGGTGATGCTCGGCCGGGTGGCCGGCGCGGAGCATTCGCCGATCGGCAAATTCCAGAGCCGGTTCGGCCATCGCTTTCATTCGATCGCATGGTACGTGGACAGCATTGCGGAGACCTGCGCGGCGTTTGGCGCGCGCCATCAGCGGCTCTACAACGTGGTCGGCAAGGTAGTCACGCCGCCGGTGAAGACCGAAGCGGTGTGGACCCATCCGCGCGAGACCCAGGCGCTGCTCGAATTCGCCGCGCAGGGCAGCTACACGCTCGACCCGCGCCTGCAAGCCGGATGGACGACGGCGATGTGGCGCGACGAGCATCCGCTGGGCATCGTGCGCGCGTCGCATATCACTGTGACGGTGGGCGATCTCGCGGCCGCGACGACGCTCTACGGCGAGACCATGGGGGGCAAGCTGATCCATCGGGCGGAAGTTGCCGGGCGCAAGCGCAGCGTCTATTTCGCGATCGGCGAGGACACGGTGATCGAAGCCGCGGAGCCGCTATCGACGACGAGTGCCGAGGGGCAGGATTTTGCGCGCAACGGGGCCGGAGTCTACGCGATCACGTTCCAGAGCCGCGACCTCGGGCGCGCGGCGGAATTTCTCAAGGCCAAGGGGCAGCGCCTGCACGACGAGGGCGGCGATTCATTCGTGATCGATCGCGCGGACGCGTTCGGGATGACGATTGGATTCAGCGGGCGCGCGATTCCCGGCGATCCGCGATAGCTGATCAGTCGTTGAGGTTGAAAACCTGAACGATGGGTAAAAAGAATGCAGCCCATTCGTTGGGCCAATCAGTGTGGGGCCAGCCTATCGAATGCGCTGCGAGTTTTCCGCGAACCCTTGGGGGGGGCAAGGCATCGCGGCACCTGCATCTAACGTCTCACGCCAACACCGCTCACGCAAAGCTAATAAGGCTCGAAGTGTAACCTGAGGAACGGTTCGGCGCTTCCCGATAGGTCGGAGGCTTAGGGAACTTCCGCACAGATCAGTTTGTCATTCTGAACGGAGTCTGCGACGTGAAGAATCCCGGGATTCTTCGCTGCGCTCAGAATGACACAATGGGCGTTCTGGAAAAGTTCCTTGGCGGGTAACGCGCCCGTAAATCGGTCGGGCTTGATTCTCGAACGATCAGTACGTACGTTGTACGTCAGGGGTGGCGGGCGCACATCGTGCGCCGCTTGAATCGTTTTGGAGATAGCACGATGGCCGCAGCAAAGGACAAGCGGATCTACCTTCGGGCGTCGGCAGAGCAGGCCAGCGTGATCCGCCGAGCGGCCGAGGCAAAACGGAAATCTACGAGTGAATTCATCCTGGATTCGGCCTGTCGATCGGCTGAAAGCGCCCTCTATGATCTCAGGACGATCCGCCTCGACGAGAAGGCCTGGAAGAAGTTTACGGCGGCGCTGGATCGAGAAGGCAGGGAAATTCCTGACCTGGTTGAGTTGTTCAAAGAGAAGGCTCCGTGGGATTAGCCCGTGAGGGGCTTGAACGTCCGCGGCTCATCGAGTCGAGCGATCTTCATCTGGCAGACGGCTTCGATTGCGGCACACCGATACTAAACGAATGGCTTCGCGTTCACGCCTGGACTAACCACACCAGCGGGAGTGCCCGGGTCTACGTTTCGATCGACAGCGGCGCAAAGTCGATCGCGGGATTTTATTGTTTATCCGCCGGAGCGGTCGAACCTCCGGATGCTCCGGCACGAGTTGCCAAGGGGCTCGCTCGCCATCCGATACCAGTGGTCCTGATCGGCCGTCTGGCAGTCGATCAGAAATACATTAATCAGGGTATTGGGCGGTTCCTCATGCAAGACGCCTTTCAGCGCATCATTCGGACTGCGAACGACATCGGCACTCGAGCGGTGATGGTTCAAGCCAAGACTCGCGCAGCCGTGGCGTTCTATCAACGGCTGGGATTTCAAGCTTCCACTACGAATCCAATGCTGTTTTTCCACTTAATCAAGGACGTAAAGCGATCACTCGACGCGGTGGGGAAGGTGCGGCGCGGGTAAGCGAGGTTCAGCGTATGCCGCGCGGCTCGAACGCGGCGGATTGGCTACTTGCGGCGTTGCGCGTGCGCGCCGTCGCGCGCTAGAAACAGTCTGCGTCGCCGCACTTCATTAAAACGAAGCGGCAGAATGGATTCAGCAAACCCGCTAAATGGGGTGAATTTTCATGGATTTCAAATACAGCGACGAGGATGAGGCCTTCCGCGCGGAATTCCGCGGATGGCTCGTCAAGAATCTGCCCACCGACTGGCGCGACGAAGACGAATTGTCCGACGCCGACTCCAAGCAGGAGTTCGAGCGGCGCCGCACGTGGCATCGCCAGCTCAACGATGCCGGCTGGATGTGTATCCATTGGCCCAAGGAGCTGGGCGGCCGCGGCGCGACCTTGATGCAACAGTTCATCTATCATCAGGAGCTCGAGCGCGCGAAGGCGCCGCCCACGGTGAATTTCCAGGGTATCGCGCGGGTCGGGCCGACGCTGATGCAATGGGGCACGCCGGAGCAGAAGGCGCGCTATATCCCGCGGATTCCATCGGCCGAGGAGATCTGGTGCCAGGGACTCTCGGAGCCCAACCACGGATCCGATCTCGCGGCGGTCGAGACGCGCGCGGTCGATAACGGCGACCATTTCGTGGTCAACGGATCGAAGGTGTGGACCTCGAACGCGCATCACGCGGACTACTCGACGCTGCTCTGCCGCACCGACCCGAGCGCGCCCAAGCATCGCGGACTGAGCTATCTGCTGCTCGACATGAAGAGTCCCGGCGTGGTGGTGCGGCCGCTCGTGCAGATTACCGGCGAGAGCGGCTTCAACCAGGTCTATTACGAAGATGTGGTGGTGCCAAAGGCCAACCTGGTCGGACAGAAGAACCAGGGCTGGATGGTCGCGATTACCAACATGATGTTCGAGCGGACGATCCACGGCGGGCGCACCGACATGATGGTCGAGATCCGGCAGCTCGCCGAGCTGGCGAAGCAGATCACGCGCGACGGGCGGCCGGCGATCGAGGACGACTACGTGCGCGACACGATCGCGTCGTTTGCCTGCGAGGCCGAGGGGCTCAAGTACACGAGCTTTCGCCAGCTCACGCGCCAGCTCAAGGGACTGCCGCCGGGGCCCGAGGGATCGATGATGAAGCTGTGTACCAGCGAGCTCAACCTGCGCATCCAGAAGTTCGCGATGGAGCTGCTCGGGCCGTACAGCGTGTTCGAGTATCGCGCGCCGGGATCGATCGATCGCGGCAAATGGTCGCATCGTATGCTGGCGGCGCGGCGCGGCACGATCGCGGCCGGGACCAACGAAATCCAGCACAACATAATCGGCGAGCGCGTGCTCGGATTACCCAAGGGCTAGGGCGCAAGGGGAGCGACGCAGATGGCGGGAAAATTCGACGGCAGAGTGGCGATCGTGACCGGCGGCGGCGCGGGAATCGGCGCGGCGACGGTGCGACGCTTTGCGCGCGAGGGCGCGGCGGTGGTGATCGCGGATCTGAGCGGCACGCGCGGCAATCAGGTCAAGGACGAGGTGATCGCGGCCGGCGGCAAAGCCGTCGCGATCAAGATGGACGCCGGCGACGCCGAGGCGGTGCAGGCGACGATCAAGCTGGCGATCGACAGCTTCGGGCGCCTCGATATCCTGTTCAACAACGCCGGGATGGCCGAGGTATCGTGGCTGCATGAGACCACGCTCGAAAGCTGGAACCGCGTGATTTCGGTGACGCTGACGAGCACGTTCCTGGGCCTGAAGTACGCAATTCCGATCATGCGCCAGCAGGGCGGCGGCGCGATCGTCAACACCGCGTCGGTCTCGGGCACGCGCGGCGACTACGGGATGGCCTCGTACAACGCGGCCAAGGCGGGCGTGATCAATCTAACGCGGGCGGCCGCGCTGGAGAATGCCAAACATAAGATCCGCGTGAACTGCGTCTGCCCGGGCGGCATCAACACCCGCGTCGCGCAGGTGCTCGGTGGCGAGCGCGCGGAGGAATTCCGGCGCGCGATGGGCAAGATTCATCCGCTGGGGCGGATGGGCGAGCCGGAGGAGATCGCGAATACGGTGACTTTTCTGGCGTCCGACGAAGCGTCGTTCATTACCGGCGCCGCCTATATCGTGGACGGCGGGCTCACCGCGCAGACCGGCATCGGGCGGATGCCAGGCGCGGAATAAAGCTTCGCGCGCGTTTTTGACCGATGACCGGTCGTGGTGGCGACGCGATCGCGGTGCGAATATCTTTGATCGCCGAGGACATAAATTATGGATATCGACGCGCTGTTTCATACGCCGCTGTGCGAGCGGCTCAAGATCAAGTATCCGGTGTTTCAGGCGGGTATGGGTTTCGTGGCCAAGGCGGAACTCACCGCGGCGGTCTCGAACGCCGGTGGGCTCGGCTGTATCGGTTCCGGCGCGATGAGCTCGCATGAGCTGCGCGAGCAGATTCGGCTGTGCCGCACGCTGACCGATCGTCCGTTCGCCGTCGATATCCTGTTTGCCGAGGTCAAGGCGGATCCCAACGCGGCCGAAGTCGTGCGCTATGCCGCCAACGTCCAGCAGCTAATCGACATCACGTTCGACGAGAAGGTGCCGGTGATCGTCTCCGGGCTGGGCAATCCGGCCGGGATAATCGATCGCGCGCATCGCGAAGGCGTAGTGGTGATGTCGCTGTGCGGCAACGTCAAGCAGGCGCGCCGGCTCGAAGCCTCGGGTATCGACGTGATCATTGCGCAGGGCCACGAAGCGGGCGGCCATACGGGGAGAATCGGTACGATGACGCTGGTGCCGCAGATCGTCGATGCGGTGAAGACCCCTGTGCTGGCCGCCGGCGGGCTGGCCGACGGGCGCGGACTGCTCGCGGCGATCGCGCTGGGTGCGCAGGGCGTGTGGATGGGATCGCGGTTTATCGCGACCAACGAGGCGACCGCGCACGAGAACTACAAGAACCGCATCGTCGCGATCGACGAAGAGGGCACCACGGTCACGCGATGCCATAGCGGCAAGCCGTGCCGCCTGATCCGAAACCAATTCACCGATTCGTGGATCGGGCGCGAGGCTGAGATTCAGCCGTTTCCGCTGCAAATGGCGAAGGTCGGGTTCAGGCTGGCGGAGGCCGCGCGCTACCAGGGCAAGATCGAAGACGGCGGGCTGGCATGCGGGCAGAGCGCGGGACTGATCAGGTCGGTCAAGCCGGCGGCACAGGTCGTGCGCGACGTAATGGACGAGGCGCGCGCGGCGCTCGAAGGGCGCATCCTGAATCCGTGGCGCGCGCCGGCCGCCGCGACCCTCGGCCAGCTTTAAACTTCACGCCAATATCCTCAGCCCTGCTAATCTCGTCAGTACCTATTTATCTGATGTGACGTTACCTCTTGCGATGCAAGAACTCTTTGAGGATTGATTTTCATCATCAACAGCACTTGATTATAAGCGTAAGCCATAGTCCTAACAGTCGCATCATATGGCCTACGAGACTTAGGAGGGTTGAATGAAAAGGGGAATTCTCGCTGGATTGGTTATCGCCCTGATCACCGCGTCGCCGGCTTTTGCCGCACACCATCGCACTGGCAGCGGTGGCATGGCGCAGTGGGGCAGCGACTCGCAGGAGGGCGATGACGGCAGCTTCTCGCCGGCCACGCTGACCGGAACTTATATCTTCGAGGCGAACGGCTTCATGAACGATGGGGCTCAGGGTTCGGCCGCGGTGCTTGGCACACTCACTTTCGATGGCGTCGGCGTGGTGAGCGGCAATCTGACAATTACCGCTGGCGACACGGGCCAGTGGTCATGCGCAGACACCTTCACCGCCGGAAGCTATACCCTGCCTACTCCGGTGTCGGGTCCGGGACTGGGCACGCTGGTGATACCGGCCGTGACCGGTTCGATCAACTTCAATCTCATAGTGCCGAGTCCGGATGGATCGAGCGCGCACGTGATCGACTCGGTAAACGGACCGCCTTCCGCGATCCTCTGCACGGGTGTTCCCGCGCTGACCTCGTTGGTGCTCACCGGGCATCTGTCGCGCGTGAGCGGCGGTGGTGGCGGTGGCGATTAATCTTGTCTGACCTGACACGCGCAAACGGAGCGGCTCGTACAACCGCTCCGTTTCTTTTTGTGCCTCGCGGTAATTGTTCGTCACCGCCGCATCGCCGGGCGCGCCGGAATGCGCGGTCAGGCGGCCTGCAACTACAACCTGACGTAGTCGAAATCGAGCGGCTGATGATTGATGCCGCGCGCGGGCGGCGCGATCCATCCGGCGAACTTGCCCGGCGCGGTCACTCCCTGCATCAGCGAGCCGACGAAGGCGCGCTCGGCGTCGGTCGGCAGCCATTGGTCGCGGCATCGCTCCCATTCCTGGGCTGAGATGATCGATCCGTCGGGTGCGACCTTGACCGCGGCCCAGTCGCCGATCGCGCGATGGAAGCCGCGATGGGGCAGGGTGAGCTCGAAGTCGATGCCGGCGGCCTTGATCGTGCGATTCCATTTCGCGACGCCGCGTGCGCAATCGATCGCGTAGGAGTCGCGCAGGCATTCGTTGAGCGCGAGCAGCGCCGGTTCGTCCTGGTCGACGATGCGATCGCCGTTGCATCGCGCGACCGAATACCGCGCCTCGCTCAACTGATGGTCGTCGGCGCGGGCGGTCTCGTTGAAGCGGCCCTTGAGGCCCATGCTGAAGTAGTTGGCGGCGTTGGTCGAAAGCTCCGAGCCGAAAAGATCAATCGAGACCGAATAGTGAAAGTTGAGATATTTCTGAATCAGCTTCAGGTCGATGCCGCCGAACGGGCCGACGTCGGCGGTGTCGTGCTCCTTCATCAGCTCGCAGGTGCGCTGCACCACGCGGCCGACGCCGGTCTCGCCGACGAACATGTGATGGGCCTCTTCGGTCAGCATGAAGCGGCAGGTGCGCGAGAGCGGATCGAAGGCCGATTCGGCGAGGCTCGCGAGCTGATACTTGCCGTCACGATCGGTAAAAAATGTAAACATTAAGTAAGATAGCCAGTCCGGCGTCGGTTCGTTGAAAGCGCCCAGGATACGCGGATTGTCGGGGCTGCCCGAGCGGCGGACCAGCAGCGTGTCGGCCTCCTCGCGCCCGTCGCGCCCGAAGTAGGCGTGCAACAGGTAGACCATCGCCCACAGATGGCGGCCCTCTTCGACGTTGACCTGGAAGAGATTGCGGAGATCGTAGAGCGACGGACAGGTGGCGCCGAGATGGCGCTGCTGCTCGACGGAGGCCGGTTCGGTATCGCCTTGTGTGACGATCAGCCGGCGCAGCGCGCCGCGGTATTCGCCCGGCACCTCGTACCATACCGGTTCGCCCAGATGGCGGCCAAAGGGAATCGTGCGGTCGCGATGCGGCTCGGCCAGGAAGATGCCCCAGCGATAATCCGGCATGCGCACGTGGCCGAAGGTCGCCCAGCCCTGCGCGTCGACCGAAATCGCGGTGCGCAGGTAGACCTCCGTCGCCTGGTAGCCGGCCGGTCCCATCTCGCGCCACCAGCTCTGGAAGCCAGGCTGCCATTGTTCGAGCGCGCGCCGCAGGCGGCGATCCTCGGCGAGGTTGACGTTGTTGGGAATCCGTTCGGCGTAATCGATGGCCATCGTCATACCCTCTTTGGGTCGAATGCGGCGCGTTGGCCGGTGCCGTAGAGTTTGAGTGCGCCCCGCTCGCCGACGGCGTTGGGACGCTGGAAAATCCAGTTCTGCCAGGCCGAGAGGCGTGCGAAAATCTTGCTCTCCATGGTCTCGGGGCCGGCGAAGCGCAACGACGCTTCCATCCCGGTGAGCGCGTCGGGCGAAAACGATTTGCGCGATTCGAGCGCGAGCCGCACTTCGTCATCCCAGTCGAGGTCGTCGGGCGTGAAGGTCGCGAGGCCGAGCGCTTCGGCTTCGGCGGCGTCGAGCGCCTCGCCGATCCGCCGCCGCAGATCGTCAACCTTCGCTGTGTCCACTAAAAATCGCGCGGCGAGGCGGGTGAGGCCGTTGATCATCGGATAGGCGCCGAAATTTGCGCTGGTCAACGAAAGCGCGGCGGCAGGCGTCGCGTCGCCCTCGCGATTGCCCGCCAGCATATAGATACGGTCGGCGGCGAGCGCCAGTTCCAGAAGCGTCCCGGTAAAGCATGAGCCCGGCTCGATCAGCGCGAACATCGAGCGGGCCGACACGTCGAGGCGTGCCAGCGTGCGCTTCAAGTAGAGCGTGACTTCGCGCATCGTCGAGTCGCCCGAGAATTCGCGCAGCGCATCGTCGTACGCTTCGACGATCCGGGCGTCGCCCGCGGAACGGAAGACCCAGGTGCCGATGGATTCCTCGTTGAAGCGCAGATGCAGGATCGCGTCTTCCAGCTCCCGCGCCATCGCGAGCGGCCAGAACGAATCGCCCTGCGCGCGAATGGCGGCGAGCGTCGCCGGTGCCGGCGCGGCGGGTCCGCGCAACATGAATTCGGCGGCGCCGCGTTCGCGATCGATCGCGATCTCGATATGCGCGTAGCTTAGATGATCCGGCGCGGTTTCGCGTTTGAGCGGCGTCATTGCGATGCCGACGGCGTCGGCTTGCGGCGGCGACGCCTCGGCGAGCGCGAGCGCCTTCGCTCGCGACGCCTCGGCCAGGCGCGTGCGCGGTACGATTTCGTCGACCAGCCGCCATTGCACGGCGCGCGCCCCGCGGATGCCCTCTTCGGTGGTGCAAAAGAAATCCGCGCGGTCGCGGCGCACATGGCGCTTGTCGACCAGGCGGGTGAGACCGCCGGTGCCCGGCAGCACCGCGAGCAATGGAATTTCGGGCAGTGAAACGCTGGTCGCGCCGTCGTCGGCCATCATTATGTATTCGGTGGCCAGCGCCAGTTCGTAGCCGCCGCCGGCGCATGCGCCGTTGATCGCGGCGAGATAGACCTGGCCCGAGTTGCGCGTGGCGTCCTCGATCGAATTGCGCGTTTCGTTGGTGAATTTGCAAAAATTCACCTTGAACGAATGGGTCGCCTGGCCGAGCGCGCGGATATTGGCGCCGGCCGAGAAGACCCGCTCCCGGGCCGACGTGAGGATCACGCTGCGTACCTGCGGATGCTCGAAGCGCAGCCGCTGGACCGCGTCGTTGAGTTCGATATCGACGCCCAGGTCGTAGGAATTAAGCTTGAGCTCGTAGCCGGGAAACAAACCGCCGCCTTCCGCGACGTCGAGCGCGAGGACAGCGACCGGTCCCTCGATCGCGAGTTTCCAATGGCGGTAGGCGCCGGGATTGGTGCGAAAGTCGATCATGATGGCTTGCCTGGCGAGCGTCTCAACCACATCGGGTGTCCGTTCGCCGGTATCTTGAGAGATGTATTATAATGCACATTACACTTCGATCCGTCAAGCGCGCCGCGCGCCGTTAGCCGGTCGCATCCGGCCGACCAGCCTGAGCAGATCGCGCAGCGAGCGGGCCGGCGTCTGCCCGCTGGTCTCGAGGCGCGCGTCGGCCTTGCCGTAGAGCACCTTGCGCTGTCCGAGGATGCGCCGCAGGTCGGCCATCGCATGCGCTTCGTCGGCGCCGCCGCGGACGCGCTGATCGCCGGCGCGGCGCACCACGCGCTCCCAATGGTCCTCGGGCGCGGCGCGGAGCCATACGGTGTAGCAAGCGCCGAGCAGTTGTTCGAAGGTGCCGAGTTCCGCGACCAGGCCGCCGCCGGCCGCGATCACGACGTGTGTGCGAGTGCGCAAAATCCGTTCGGTGGCGCGCCGTTCGTAGCGCCGGTAGGCCGCCTGTCCCCATAGCGCAAAAATCTCGTCGACCCCGACGCCGGCTTCGCGCTCGATCTCGCGGCTCAGTTCGATGAACTGCCAGTTGAGGTTTTGCGCGAGCAGCGGGCCGAGCGTGCTTTTGCCCGCACCGCGCATCCCGATTAATGCGATGCGTTCCATCCGATCGGCACTGGCGCCAAAGCGCGTGGCGAGGATTGCCGACGCTTCGGCGAGTTGCACGGGGGCGAGGCGGCGGAGGCGCTGAACCGCGAGTTCGTATTCGAGCGACGTACTCTCTTCGCTGACCAGATCGGCGATGCGCACGTCGATCGCGGCGGCGACCCGCTTGAGCAATACGATTGAAAAATTGCCGCGACCGCCCTCGAGTTGCGCGAGGTAGCGCTCGGAGACCCCGGAGTCCTGCGCGAGCATCCGCCGCGTCATGCCGTGGCGGGCGCGCGCGTCGCGCACGCGTTCGCCGAGCAGGCGCAGATAATCGGCGGATGCTGAGGCCGATGCGGCGCCAGCGGCTGAGATCGCGATGGACGACGGACGGCTCATGCAAGAGATTGTTGTCATCATCGGGCTAGATATGCAATATAATGCCGCTGGGAGCGAGACGGCCGTGCTGCTATCTGTCTAGGCAATGACGAATAAGATTCCGCAAAGCGCTGCCGCATCGCGCGAACCTTTGCCAGCGCTATCCGATGCGGCCGGCGCGACGCTCGAGGCCGGCGGCGTCGCAGTCGCGCGCGAGTATAACGCGGCGACGCACTTTATCGATCGCCATGCGCACGAGGGGCGCGGTGCGAAGATCGCCTACATCGAGGATGGCGGCAGCTACACGTATGCGGATCTTGGCGCGCGAGTGAATCGCGCCGGCCATGCGCTAAAGCGACTCGGCCTCGAGATGGAGCAGCGCGTGATGCTCTGCGTGCAGGACGGGATCGATTTCGCGGCGCTGTTCTGGGGCGCGGTGAAGATTGGCGCGGTGCCCGTTCCGGTTAACACGATGCTCGGCGCCGGTGACTACGACTATCTGCTGCGCGACAGCCGGGCGAAGCTGCTCGCGGTTTCCGCGCCGCTCGCCGATCGGATCGCGCCGGCGCTTGGCGGCCAGCCGTCCTTGCGCGAGGTTATCGTATGCGGCGGCGCGCCGGCGACGATCGCGGGCCGCGCGGCGCATTCGTTCGACGTACTGGTCGCCGCGGCGCCGGACGGGCTGATTGCCGCGCCGACGGTCGCCGACGATGTCGCGATGTGGCTCTATTCGTCAGGCTCGACCGGGCGGCCCAAGGGTGTCCTGCATCTGCATCGCAGCCTCGTGCAGACCGCGGTGTTGTATGCGGAGCGGGTGCTGGGGATCGGTGCGGACGACTTGCTGTTCTCGGCCTCGAAAATGTTTTTCGCATACGGGCTGGGCAATTCGATGACTTTTCCGCTGCATGCCGGCGCCACCGCCGTGCTGATGGCGGAGCGGCCGACGCCCGCGGCCGTGATCCGCATGATCCGGACCCATCGCCCGACGATCTTCTGCGGCGTGCCGACGCTGTACGCCGGGATGCTCGCGGAGCCGTGGCTCGCAGAGGCGGTGGCAACCTCACGGCTGCGCGTATGCACCTCGGCCGGCGAGGCGTTGCCGGAGGCGGTGGCGCGCGAATGGAGCGCGCGGACAGGGACGGAGATTCTCGATGGGCTTGGCTCGACCGAGGCGCTGCACATCTTTCTGTCGAATCGCGCCGGAGCGGTGCGATTCGGAACTTCGGGCACGGCGGTCGGCGGCTACGAGCTGGCGCTGCGCGGCGAGGACGGCGCCGAGACCGCGTCCGACGCGATCGGCGATCTGTGGGTGCGCGGACCGTCGATCGGCGCGGCCTATTGGAACAATCGCGCCGCGAGCAGCGCGACCTTCGTCGGCGGATGGCTGCGCACTGGCGACAAATATCTGCGCGACGCCGACGGCTATTACCATTTCGCCGGCCGCTCCGACGACATGCTCAAGGTCGGCGGCATCTGGGTCTCGCCGTTCGAGGTCGAGATTGCCCTGATGGCACATCCGGCGGTGCGCGAGGCGGCGGTGATCGGCGCGGCCGACGCGGACGAACTGATCAAACCCAAGGCGTTCGTGGTGTTGAAGGATGGGGTGCTGGCGTCGGTGGCGCTGGCGGCCGAGTTGCAGGACTTCGTCAAGGCGCGCGTCGCGCCCTACAAATATCCGCGCTGGATTGAGTTCCGCGACGAGCTGCCGCGCACCGCGACCGGCAAACTCAAGCGCTACGCGTTGACCCAGAGCTGAACGCGATCGCCCATCCGAATCGTTCGTCAGGCTTGCAACCGACGGTCGCGTCGGAGCACGATTTATCACGACTTATGACGATGCGCGCGACCGCCGCGCGCGTGAAGCGAGGCCGCCTGGGATGAAAGTGTTATTCGAGAAGCGCGGAGCGATCGCCTACGTTACGATCAATCGGCCGGAGCGGCTCAACGCGTGCGATTTTGAAGCCTACGGCCGGCTGGCCGAGATCTGGCGCGAGTTTCGCGACGACGCGGCGCTGCGCGTCGCGATCCTGACCGGCGCGGGCGAGCGCGCCTTTTGCGCCGGCAGCGACGTGAAGGACAACTACGTCGCGCGCCCCGGCGAGGATCCGCCGAGCTCGCCGTTTCCGATCATGTACGACCTTTACAAGCCGATTATCGCGGCGATTAACGGCCATGCCAACGGCGGCGGACTCGAGCAGGCGCTGGCCTGCGATATCCGCGTCGCTGCCGAGCATGCGCAGTTCGGACTCGGCGAGGTGCGCCTTGGATGGCTGCCGGGTGGCGGCGGCACGCAGCGCCTGCCGCGCCTGATTCCGCTCGGCCGCGCGCTCGAGATGCTCTACACGGGTAATCGAATCGGCGCCGACGAGGCGTTGCGCCTGGGGCTGGTGGACTACGTCGTGCCGATGAGCGGGCTGCGCGAAAAGTGCGAGGCGATCGCGGGCGAGATCTGCAAGAGTGCACCGCTCGCCGTGCAGCGGATCAAGCAGGCCGCACTGCGCGGACTCGATCTGCCGCTGGCCGACGGTCTCAAGCTCGAACGCGATCTGTATAAATGGCTCCAGGGCACGGACGACGCGCGCGAAGGAGCGCGGGCCTTCGCCGCCAAGCGCGCGCCCGAATGGAAGGGCAAGTAGTCCCGCGCCCCGATTGTTCCGGCCGCGCGATTCCGCACTGGTGCCGCGAGGGTTTACGCACGATGGTGGTCGTCGACACGCATGTGCATTTGATTGCGCCGGACCAGCGCAAGTATCCGCGCACGCTCTCCGCGGCGCATAGCGAATGGATTCGCGAGACCTCGTGCGAGCAGCTGATCGAAGTGATGGACGCGGCCGGCGTAGATCGCACGGTTCTCGTGCAGGCCTACGGCGCCTCTGGATACGACAACAGCTACGCGGCCGACGCGGCGCTGGCCTATCCGGATCGGTTCGCCGGCTTGGCGATCGTCGATCCGCCGCGCGCGGCGCGTCGACGGCGCGCGATTTTATCGGTCGGCTGGTCGATCGTTATGGCGCGCCGCGAGCTTGAGTTTGTCGGCCACGCCGATCGCGAAGCGATCATGGGCGCGACCGCGCTGGGCTTGTGGCCCGGCCTGCGCTGAAGGCGCAATGAGCTGAGGCAGCCGTCATACTCCGTCATTCTGAGCGCAGTGAAGAATCCCGGGATTCTTCACTGCGCTCAGAATGACAACCCGACTTGCGCGGACACTACTTAATGCGCGGGCGGAATCGGCGTGACTTTCGGATTGCTGCCGGCGCGCAGCTCCGCGATTGAGGTCGCGTTAATCGTGACGAGCTGATCGAGTCCGGCGAGAATTTTGGTCGTCATGTCGTTCACCGCGTCGATCCCAACGCGGAAGACCGAGGAGTCTTCGTAGATTTCGCCGGGCAAAGTGTCAGCGTAGATCGTGAATGCGACCGACATCGCGGACATCCGGCCGAGCAACTGGCCGTTGATGCCCTGCCACATATCGACCGACGACAGGTGCACGCCCATACCCACCCCGACCGGGGTGTCGACGAGGCGATAGTTGCTGGATTCGCGAACCTTTTGCTTGAACGCGGAGCAGAATTTCTGGCCGACCGCGTCGGCGCAGCGGCAATCGACGCTGACCTTCATGCGCTGTGCGTCGGCGGCCGCGTGCGCGGCGACTATCGGCATCGCGGTCACGCTCGCGGCGATCGCGGCGATTGCAATCGGCAATAATTTAGTCATCTTCAAAACGTACGCAGACTACCCAAGCGGTGGCGGCTCAGGCAAGAGTGTAGGGGCCGCGGCTGCGGCGGATGGCGCATGAGGATGATCGATACCGATACGCGATACAGCGAATTTGCCAAGCCAACCGATGACGCGCGGGTTGTCCGATTGGCGGGCTGGCGATGCACGGGGCGACGGCTGCCGACGGTCCGGATTGCGGTATGCACATTGGCCGCGATGATCGCCGGATGCGCCACCGCGCAGGCGCCGACGAAGCCGCAACCGCTATCGCCATCGGCGTCCGCCGCCGCCGCGGGCGGCCCGAACGACGGCCATATCTATGTATCGAGCGAAAGCCTGCCCGGCGAGTGCTATCACGACCTCGGCCCGGTGACCTATACGGAGCCCTTTTTCGAGTCGGTAATTGACACCGACGACAAGCAGCTCAACGAACATCTGCGCGCGCTTGCGCGGCAGCAATATCCGGCGGGACTCGATGCCGTTCTCGACGTGCAAAAGAATCAGAACCTGGCCGGCACCGAAGTGGAGATAACCGGCCGCGCGGTGTCGATGAGCAACCGGATGACGATTGAATGCGCGCTGCGCGCGACGCCCGGCGTGGTTGATTCGGCCAGCCGCGTGATCGCCGGCGGAATACTCGGCACCGCGGTGGGCGGCCTGGTCGGCAGCACCACCGGTGCGGAGGCGGGCGGCGCGATCGGCGTGGTCGGCACGGGCGCAATCGAGGCGATCAATCACACTAAGGCGGTGGAGAAAGCACAGACCG
The DNA here is from genome assembly GCA_035534935.1 of Binataceae bacterium (SeqCode). Taxonomy (GTDB): domain Bacteria; phylum Desulfobacterota; class Binatia; order Binatales; family Binataceae; genus JADMIL01. The sequence continues at coordinate 4,906 of DATLRA010000048.1, read as the reverse complement.
AACTCAACAACCGCATCGCGGCCCAGCAGACGCAGATCACCCAGCTACGCACGCAGCTCGCCAAGCTGGTCTCCGTTCAATGCGACGACGAAGAGCTGTCGCCCGCCGCGTGCACACAGCGCGTGGCGGAAATCGAGCAATCGACGATGGGGACGGCGGCGCCCGGCGCAGGCGCGATTACCTCGGTCAGCACTTCAGCCGATGCGCCGGTCACCTCGAAGTTCGACGTGAACAACCAGCTCCAGGCGCAGCAGGAGATGATCGAACGGATGCAGTCGCAGATTGCCACGATGAAGCATCAGGCCGACACGCAGTGACTCGGTGACATACGCCGGGATCTGCGCGGCGCTCACACCCGCGCGCGATTCACGATTATGATTGGGCGGACGAGAACGCGGGGCGTCGCGCCAGGCGGGCGCGGAGCGGCCGGCGATTTTCCAGAAGCGGCGAGGGTCCAACATGGATACCGAAATCGAATTCGATCACGTGGCGATGCCGGTCGGCGATATCGAACGGTCGGTGGAATTCTATCAGCGGGTGCTCGGCGCCCGGCCGCTGGGACTCGAGAAATGGCGCGAGGGCAAGGCGATCGTCGTGAGCGTCAGCCTCGGGCGCCAGAAGTTCAACTTTCATCCGCCCGAAAACCGGATCACGCTCAAGGCGGCGCATCCGATGGTCGGCGGCGGCGACTACTGCTTCGTGTGGCCGGGGCCGATCGAGTCGGCGGTCGATCATCTCGAGCGGCTCGAGATCCCGCTGGTCGAAGGGCCGGTGTTTCGTCTCGGTGGACGCGGCAAGGGCATGAGCGTCTATTTTCGCGATCCGGACGGCAATCTGCTGGAACTGATCAGCTACGCATACGTACCGCCGCCGCCGGGTGAGTGATCGCCTCGGACCGCCGGATTGGCGCGGCGCGCCGCGAGCGGGCGGCGCCGCAAGGAGTATCGCATGAACGGAGTTTCACACGTGGCACTGGGCGTGCGCGACATGGAGCGATCGCTGCGCTTTTACCGCGACCTGCTCGGACTCGAAGTGCGCTTCGACGCGACCCAGCCGATCGGCGGGATGCCGGAGCTTTACGCGAATCCCGGCAAGGGTACGCGGCGCGCCGTCCATCTGCATTACGGCGACGGCGCGGCCGGCGGCTTTCTGGTGCTGAGCGAGATGCCGGGCGGCACACCGGGTGAATCGATCAAGCTCGACCAGGTGGGCATCTCGCATTTTGCCTGGTGGGTCGACGATCTGCGCGCGACGCATACGCGGCTCAAGGCGGCGGGCGTCAAAATTCTGGTGGCGCCGGCCGAGCTCGACTCGGGCGGCTATGGTGAAGCGCCGGGCCGCAAATTTCTCACCTGCCTGTTCGAGGATCCCGACGGGATAATCCTGCAGATCGATCAGCGCGTGGCCTGATCGCGGGGCCAATTCCGCGGCCGGTGCCGCGCGCGCGCCGTTTGACGTCGTCGGCCCGAGCGGGCGAAAGTGGGGCGCGGAGTAGCGCCGGTGCCGGTCGGGGAAGTCCGGCTTGGAGCTGGCGCCGGTGCGGCTAGCATTGGGGTGCGCGCGAAATCATGCTGGACGGATGCCGGGTAATCGATCTGACGACCGAGCGGGGGCTGCTGTGCGGCCAGTTGCTCGGCGATCTGGGTGCGGACGTAATCAAAATCGAACCGCCGGGCGGCTCGCCGGTGCGGGCGCAGGGTCCGTTCTTCGCCGCGGCGTCGGCGGCGGATCGTTCGATCTGCTGGTGGGCGTATAACCGCAACAAGCGCGGAATAACGCTGAACCTCGAGACCGGCGAAGGGCGCGGCCTGCTGCGGCGACTCGCGGCGCGGGCCGATTTCCTCCTCGAGTCCGACAATCCGGGCGAACTCGGGCGGCGCGGATTGAGCTACGGCGATCTGGCGGCGGCCAATCCGGCGCTGGTCTACGTCTCGATTACGCCGTTCGGCCAGGACGGTCCCAAGGCGACCTACGCGGACAGCGATTTGATCATCATGGCGGCGGGCGGTGTGCTGATCCTTTACGGCGACGAAGATCGCGCGCCGATCCGGATGAGTGTGCCGCAGGCCTACCTGCACGCCTGCTGCGACGCGGCCGGCGCCGCGCTGATCGCCTACTACGGCCGGCTTGACTCGGGGCTCGGCCAGCATCTCGACGTGGCCGCGCAGGAGAGTATCGGTCTCGCCGCGCAATCGACCCCGCTGGCCGCGGTGATCGGCGGCGACGACACGCGGCGCATGGCGGGCGGCGCCAAGATGGGCCCGATTCGGGTGCCACTGGTGTGGGCGGCGCGCGACGGCCTGGTCTCGAGCGTCGTGCTGTTCGGTCCGGCGCTCGGCGTCTTCACCCGCAAGCTGGTGAACTTTATCCACGCCGCGGGCTTTTGCGATGACGCGACGCGCGACAAGGACTGGATCGCCTACGGCAATCTGCTGCTGACCGGCGTGGAGCCGCTCGCGGCCTACGATCGGGTCAAGGAGCAGATCGCCAACTTTTTCGCGCATCACACCAAGGCGGAACTGTTCGCGATCGCCCGCGAGCATAATCTGCTGATCGCGCCGCTCGCGACGATCGGCGAGGTGCTCGACAATCCGCAGTTCGCCGCGCGCGAATACTGGCGGCACGTCGAGCATCCCGAACTGCCGCGCGCGCTGACCTATCCGGGGCCGTTCGCGCAAATGAGTGCGACGCCGATCGGCTATCGGCGGCGTCCGCCGCGCGTCGGCGAGCACAATCGCGAGATCTATCTCGGCGAACTTGGCTTGAGCGAGGGCGAGTTCACCGCGCTCGCGCGCAAGGGGATTATCTGATGGCGCGCAAACTGCCGCTCGCCGACGTCAAGGTGCTCGACTTCATGTGGGTGCTGGCGGGGCCCGGGATCACGCGGTCGATGGCCGATTACGGCGCGACCATCGTGCGTATCGAATCGGCCGGCCGCATCGATCCGGTGCGCACGGTCGGTCCGTTCAAGGGCAACAACCCGGGCCTCGAATATTCCGGCCTTTACGCCAATAACAACGCGGGCAAGCTGGCGCTCTCGCTCGACCTGTCCAAACCCGCCGCGCGCGAAGTGGTTTTCGATTTGGTGCGCTGGGCCGACGTGGTCTGCGAAGCCTTCTCGCCCAAGGCGATGCGCGCGTGGGGCTTCGATTACGACTCGTTGCGCGCGATCAAGCCCGACCTGGTCATGCTCAGCACCTGCCTGATGGGCCAGACCGGGCCGCTCGCGCGCTTTGCCGGCTTCGGTAACCTGGCGGCGGCGCTATGCGGCTTCTACAACCTGGTCGGATGGCCCGATCGGACGCCGTCGGGACCGTACAGCGCCTACACCGATTATATCGCGCCGCGCTTTGGCCTGGTGGCCCTGATGGCCGCGCTGATCCATCGCAAGCGCACCGGACAGGGGCAATATATCGATCAGGCGCAAGCCGAGTCCGCGATGCAATTCCTGACGATTCCGATTCTCGATTGCGCGGCCAACGGCACGGTCTATTCACCGATCGCCAATTACGATCCGAATCATGCGCCGCACGGGGTCTATCCGGCGGCCGGCGACGATCGCTGGATCGCGATCGCGTGCGCCACCGACGCCCATTGGCAGGCGCTATGCGCCGTGATGAAGCGGCCGGACCTGGCCGCGGACAATCGCTACGCGACCTTTGCCGCGCGCGACGCGCGGCGCGCGGAACTCGATGCGGCCGTTGCGCAATGGACGATGCAATTCGATCCGCATGCGAGTGAGCGCGCGTTGCAGGCGGCCGGCGTGCCGGCCCATACGGTGCAGGAATCCGCCGACCTTGCGGCCGATCCGCAACTGGCTCATCGCGATCACTTCGTCAAGGTCACCCAATCGGTGGCGGGCGCCACGGCGGTCGAAAATTCGCGCTACAAAATGTCGGGTACGCCTGCGCGGGTCGATCGCGCGGGCCCCGCGCTGGGCGAGGATAATCACTACGTGCTGCACGATCTGCTGGGCTACAGCGACGATCGCATCAGCGAACTGGTCGCCGCCGAAGCGCTCGGCTAAAGCTGCATGCCTTCCGGATCGGTCCGCCGCGGCCGCCCGACGAAGCGTCCGCGGCGCCGGATCATCCCTCCTGCGGCAGCAAGGCCGCCCGGGTCAGTTCGCGCCGATCGCTGCGCTCGAGCGCCTCGGCCGCGCGGGTCAGCGGAAAGGTCGCGTCGCACATTTCGCGATAGGGAAAGCGATCGATATGCGCGGCGAGAAAATCGAGCGACTTCTTCAGATAATGCGGCGGATACATCACCACGCCGATCATCTCGATTGACTTGAAGGTGATCGTCGACGGCGCGACCGGCACGGTCAGCGCCGGCGAGATGTTGCCAATCTCGATCACGCGTCCGCCCGCGCCGACGATCCGGAGCGCGTCGGCAAATGCCTGGGGCACGCCGGCGACTTCGAGCACCACGTCGGGAAAGCCGTTGCACAGGTCGCGCACGCGCTTGACCCGATCGTCGATCTCGGGATGCTTGCGCATATCGATCGTCTCGTCGGCGCCGAATTTGCGCGCCTCCTCGAGCCGCTGGTCAACGCCGTCGATCGCGATCACGCGCGCGCCGCGGGCCTTGGCGATCGCCATCGCATGCAGGCCGAGTCCTCCCGCGCCGAGCACCACCAGGCTGTCACCATAGGCCACCCGCGCGCGATCGAGCCCCCAGTAGACTTGCGTCATCGCGCAGTTGGCCGACGCCGCGATGATGTCCGGGACGTTGTCGGGCACGCGGTAGAAATGCTGGTTGGGCCGCACCACGTAATGGGTCGCGAAGGTCGAGACGAAATGCGGCGGATCGTCGGGATGGCGTCCGCTGATCACCTTGTTAAGGCAGGCGGCCTGGTTGCCGCGCACGCAATTCACGCAGCGGTTGCAGACCGTGTAGTAAACCG
>DATLRA010000047.1:0-64867 GCA_035534935.1 Binataceae bacterium (SeqCode) | reverse complement strand
CGGCCTTTTGCGCGCGCTGCGGCACGCGCATGCTGATGCCGCATCCCGAGACCCGGCATGAGTATGCGCTCACGCGAATCATGCCGTCGTGGTGGCATTTCGCGGGCGGTCTGTTCGTGGTCGGTATGATCGTTATCGTCGGGCTGGCGGAGTTGGGCGCGCCGCACGGCACGCCGCGCTACGGATTGCTCACGCTGGCGGCGGCCGCCGCGCTGCTCGGACTGATCCACGTGCGGCGGCGTTACATCACCTGGAGCCTGACCTCGGACCGGCTGATCGAGCGGCGCGGGCTGCTCGCCAGCCGGCGGCGCGAGATGGAGCTGGCCGACGTGCGATCGATCGAAGTCGAGCGCAGCCTGATGCAGCGAATTCTGGGGCTGGGCAACGTCGGGATCGCGTCGGCGGCGAGCGCCGACTTCATGATTCGGATGATGGACATTCCCGATCCCGATCGGGTGGCCGAGATGCTGCGGCAGGCGCGCCTGAAACGACTGGCGTAGGATCGAACGGCGCGCCGCGCGCGCACGCGAGTGCGATCGTGCGGCGGCGGCGTATCGCTGGATTGGCGGGGGCGGTGGATGACCAAGCGGCCGGACTTGCGCTATGAGCGGCGCCTGTGGAAGAGCGGGCTCGAGGCGATTGCCGGAGTCGACGAGGCCGGCGTCGGTCCGATGGCCGGGCCAGTGGTCGCGGCGGCGGTGATCTTCGCGCCCGAGGCCTTCATCAAGGGCGTCCACGATTCCAAGCAATTGACGCATGAGCGGCGCGAGGCGCTCTATCCCCTGATTCGCGAGCTCGCGCTGACGGTTGGCGTCGGCCTCGCCGGACCGGGCGAGATCGACGAACTCAATATCTATTGGGCCGCGATGATGGCGAGCGAGCGCGCGGTGGCGGCGCTCGGGCGGGTGCCCGATCACGTGCTGGTCGACGGGCGGCGGATTCCGGGGCTCAAGCTGGCGCAGACCCGGATCGTCGGCGGCGACCGCAAGAGCTTTTGTATCGCGGCGGCGTCGATCATCGCGAAGGTCACGCGCGACCGCCTGATGTTCGAGTATGAGGCGCAATACCCGGGCTACGGCTTCGCGCGGCATAAGGGCTACTGCACGGCCGAACATTTTGCGGCGCTGGCGGCGCGCGGACCGACGCCAATTCATCGGCGATCGTTCGCGCCGGTGCGGCAGGCGGCGCAGAGCAAATTATTTTGACGCGCCGCGACGCGCGCGATCGTGCGCCACGTGCCGCATAGGCAGGCGCCCGTAGCCCGGCCGCGCGTGATCGTGTGTACGCATCAGGCGGAGCGCGCTTACCCTATCGCGATTATTGCGTTAGTGTTTTATTGCTTATTGGCGCCGCATGGGCGCGGAGGGTGTAATTGATGGCCCTGGAACGAGACAAACTTATCGCCGAGCGGGCCCGGTTGACCATGACCGAAAGCCAACTGCTCGATCTGTATCGGCGGATGGTCCTGATTCGGCGCTTCGAGGACAAGGTCGCCGAGATGTATAGCCGCGGCAAGATCACCGGCTTCTGTCATCTGTACGCCGGCGAAGAGGCGGTCGCGGTCGGCGCGATCAGCGCACTGTACGACAAGGACTACGTGCTCTCGACCTACCGCGAGCACGGCCATTGCCTGGCCAAGGGCGTATCGCCGCGCGCGGTGATGGCGGAGTTGTTCGGCAAGGCGACCGGGCTCTCGCGCGGGCATGGCGGCTCGATGCATCTGTTCGACGCCAACCTGCGCTTCATGGGCGGCTATGCGATCGTCGGCGGCGGCCTGCCGCTGGCGGCGGGTCTCGGCCTGTCGGTGCGCTACAAGGGCGACCCCGAGGTGGTCTGCTGCTTCTTCGGCGACGGCGCGCTGCCGCAGGGCGCGTTCCACGAGAGCCTCAACATGGCCTCGCTATGGAAGCTGCCGGTAATTTTCATCTGCGAAAATAATTTCTACGGCATGGGCACCCTGGTGCAGAACGCGATCTGCCAGGAAGAGCTGTACAAGTTCGCCGAGCCCTACAAGATGCCCGGCGTGCGGGTCGACGGGATGGACGTGCTCGAGGTCCATTCGGCGACGCTCGAGGCGGCGGCGCGCGCGCGCGAGGGCGATGGTCCCTCGCTGATCGAAGCAGTGACCTATCGCTTCCGCGGCCATTCGATGTCCGACCCGGCCGAATACCGATCCAAGCGCGAGGAGCGTATCTGGCAGGAGCGCGATCCGATCAAGAGCCTGCGGCGCAAGCTGACGCGCGACGGGCGCGCCACCGAGGCGCAGCTCGACGCGGTCGAGGTCGAGGTCACGGCGATTATCGACGACGCGGTGAAGTACGCCGAGGAGAGCCCCGAGCCGTCAATCGACGAGCTCGGCAAATACGTTTACGCCGACAACCTGGGGGCGCGTTGATGGCGCTGATAACCTATCGCGAGGCGCTCAACCAGGCGCTGCGTGAAGAGCTCGATCGCGACGAGCGCGTGTTTATCATGGGCGAAGAGGTCGGCTACTTCGGCGGCGCCTTCAAGGTGACCGACGGACTGCTCGCGGTCTACGGCGAAAAGCGCGTGCGCGATACGCCGATCGCCGAGCTGACGATCGTCGGCGCGGGCGTGGGCGCCGCGATGGGCGGGCTCAAGCCGATCGTCGAGCTGATGACGATCAACTTTGGCCTGCTGGCGCTCGATCAGATCGTTAACCATGCGGCCAAAATCCATTACATGTTCGGCGGGCACGCCAAGGTGCCGCTGGTGATCCGCGCGCCGCAGGGCGCCGGCCATCAGCTCGGCGCGCAGCACAGCCAGAGCCTCGAAGCCTACTTTTTGCATTGTCCGGGCCTTTACGTCGCGATTCCGGCGACCCCGGCCGACGCCAAGGGGCTGCTCAAGAGCTGTATCCGGCAGGACAACCCGGTGATCTTTCTCGAGCACGAATCGCTCTACGGAGTGAAGGGCGAAGTGCCCGACGGCGAGCATCTGGTGCCGCTCGGCAAGGCCCGCGTGGCGCGCGAGGGCAAGGACGTGACGATCGTCTCGTACTCGAAGTGCGTGTACGACGCGATGGCGGCGGCCGAGGCGCTCGAGAACGAGGGAATCGACGCCGAGGTGATCGATCTGCGCACGCTCAATCCGCTCGATATCACGACGGTTATCGAATCGGTCAAGAAGACCGGCAAGGCGATGGTGGTTTACGAGGGCTGGCGCACGGGCGGCGCGGGCGCCGAAATCGCGGCGCAGATCTACGAGGCGGCGTTCGACGATCTGGACGCGCCGGTCGAGCGCGTGGCCACGCTCGACACGCCGATTCCGTATAACGCGAAGCTCGAAAAGGCGGCGCTGCCGAGCGCGGCGGATATCGTCAAGGTCGCCGAACGCATGGTCTGAGCGCGGGTTCGCCTCAGTCTCCCAGGCGGCCACGGCCGGCTCCCCGGAGCGTCGATGCCAAATGCTGCGCGTGCGCGAGTGATACACGCAAAGGGTCTGCAATGAGTAACGAAATCACCATGCCCAAGCTCTCTGACACGATGGAGGAGGGCAAAATCCTGCGCTGGCTCAAGCATCCGGGCGACGAAGTCCATCACGGCGACGCGATCGCGGAAGTCGAGACCGACAAAGCCGACATGGTGATGGAGTCGTTCGACGAGGGCGTGCTCGACGCGATCATGCTCAAGGAGGGCGAGAGCGCAAAGGTTGGCGCGGTGATCGCGGTGTTGCGCGCCAAGGGCGCCGCCGCGGGCAGCGCGGCCTCGCGCGGCACCCCGGCTGCTCCGATTGACGTGGCCAACGGCGACGACGCAGCGGTGGCCGCCGCGACGCCGGTGATGCCGGCCGAGGAGCGCGGGGCCAGCGCAGCGGGCGATGCCGCCGACGCGTCGGACGCGACCGGCGTGGGCGAAACCGCGACCGGTGACGCGGGTGGCCGCGCGACCATGCTGCGGCCGGCGGCGCGGCGCCGCCGGGGCGCCAACGGCGGTGCGGACGCGACGGCCAAGGCCGGGCGCATCAATCGGCCTTCGTCGAAGTCGTCGGCCGAGGCGGAAGATGCACAAGATGCACAAGATTCAGACGACGGCGAGGCGGACGGCGCGAGCGCCGGAGCGGGACCGATCATCGATAACGTCGGGGCGCCGTCAAACGAATTCCATCCGGCCCTGAGCGGCGTGCGATCGGCTGGGCCGACCTCGATTCCCGCGCCGCCGCCTGCGCGCGAGCTGGCCGTCGCCGCGCCGGCGTCGTCGGTCCCGGCCACGCATGGCGAGGGCGGCAAGTTGCGCGCGTCACCGCTGGCGCGCCGCGCGGCCGAAGAGGTTGGAATCGACCTCGGCCAGGTGACCGGCTCGGGCCCCGACGGACGCGTCACCAAGCGCGATGTCGACACCTACGTGCGCGAGCAGCAGCTCTTCAAATTCCGCCGGCTGATCGCACCGCGCGAAGGCATGCCGGGAACCCGCGAAGAGCTCTCGAAGATGCGCAAGACGATCGCGCTGCGGATGGCCCAGTCCAAGCGCGAGATTCCGCACTTCTACGTGACGGTCGAAATCGACATGGAGGAGTCGGTCAAGCTCAAGAGCTCGCTGGAAGCGACCGAACTGTTCGAAGAGGACATCACCTACAACGATATCGTGGTCAAGGCGACGGCGCTGGCGCTGAGCCGCTACACGCGGATGAACGCGAGCTACCAGGACGACGGTATCGTGATCTTTCCGCATATCAATATCGGCATGGCGGTGGCGGTCGAGGACGGGTTGATCGTGCCGGTGATCCACGAATGCGAGCGGCTGACGCTGCCGCAAATCGCCGGCGCGGCGCATCGCCTGGTGACCAAGGCGGCGCGCGGCGGCTTCACCTCGGAGGATCTGTCGGGCGCGACCTTCACGATTTCCAACATGGGGATGCTCGGGGTCGAGCATTTCGCGGCGGTGATCGTGCCGCCGCAGGCCGCGATCCTGGCGGTGAGCGCAATCAAGGATCGGCCGGTGGTGCGCAACGGCCAACTGGCCGTGGGCAAAACCATGATGATGACGGTGGCCTGCGACCATCGCATAATTGACGGCGTGATCGGCGCACGGTTCCTCAACGAGATCAAACGCTTCCTCGAAAATCCGGCCAGCCTGCTGGTCTGACGATGAACGGCGCAAGACGCGGCCGCCGCGCGGCGGCGCGCGCCCGCGCGCCGGGTGAAGGAGTTACACTTGGCTAACGCAAGGTACGACCTGGTGGTGATCGGTTCGGGACCGGGCGGCTACACCGCGGCGATCCGCGCGAGCCAGCTCAAGATGCGGGTGGCGGTGATCGAGCGCGATCAGCCGGGCGGCGTGTGCCTCAACTGGGGCTGTATCCCGTCCAAGGCGCTGCTCAATTCGGCCGACACGATGGAGTCGATCCGCGGGGCGGGCAAGGAGCACGGTATCCAGGTCGGCGACGTGACCTTCGACTTCAAGCGCGTGATCGCGCGCAGCCGCGAGGCCGCCGACAAGCTCTCCAAGGGCGTGCGCTTCCTGCTGCGCAAGAACAAGATCGATTATATCGAGGCCGCCGCGGCGATCGCCGGACCGCATACCGTGGCGCTGCGCCCGGCGGCGGGCAAGCCGGCGCCGCAGGCCGAAGCGATCGAAGCCGAGCGCATTCTGCTCGCCACCGGATCGGGCGAGAAGCTCTTCCCCGGCATGACGATCGGCGACGGCGTGATGACCAGCCGCGAGGCGCTGATTTACGATCGGGTGCCCGAGTCGATCGTGATAATCGGTGCGGGCGCGATCGGCGCCGAGTTCGGCTACTTCTACCAGGCGTTTGGTGCAAAGGTCACGATCGTCGAGCTGGAAAAGCAGATGCTGCCCGGCTTCGACGCCGAAGTCGCCGAAGAGCTGCGCAAATCCTTCGTCAAGCGCGGCGTCAACCTGATGCTTGGCCACGGCTACAAATCGATGGCGCGCAAGGGTAGCGGCGCGGCGGCACGCTGGACGATCGCGCTCGACGCCGGCGGCACCGCCAAATCGATCGAGGCCGAGGCGGTGCTGGTCGCGGTCGGACGCGGTCCGCTCAGCCGCGATCTCGGGCTCGAGCAGGCGGGCATCGAACTCGAGCGCGGCGGCTTTATCAAGATCGACGACTCGTTCCGTACCACCTGCCCGAGTATCTACGCGATCGGCGACGTCGGCCGGCCGCCGCTGCTCGCGCATAAGGCGTCGGCGGAAGGGATCGCGGCGGTCGAGATCATGGCCGGCGTGCGCGAGCCGGGCTTCGACCTGCTGGCGCTACCCGGATGCATTTACTGCGAGCCGGAGGTCGCGATGGTCGGGCTGAGCGAGGCCGACGCCAAGGCCCGCGGTATCGAGGTCAAGGTCGGCAAGATTCCGTTTCGCGCCAACGGCAAGGCGATCGCGATCAATCAGACCGAGGGCTTCGTCAAGATCGTCGCGACGAAAGAATACAGCGAGGTCATCGGATGCCAGATCATCGGCTATCACGCGACCGATCTGATTTCGGAAATCGTCCTCGGCAAGACGCTCGAGACCACCACGGCGGAACTCGGCCGCAGCGTCCATCCGCATCCCACGCTGTCGGAAACGATCATGGAAGCGGCGCTCGCGGCGGAAGGCGAGGCGATCAACTTCTGACCCGGTGCGATCGTGACTCGAAGCATCGGCTGGGCGACAGGATTATGAGCGGGTGAGCGACGGCGGCAATACGTTGAACATTGCGCGGCTCGGCGTCGTCGATTATGCCGACGCGCTCGCGCTGCAGCAGGCGATGGTCGCGGCGCGCCTCGCCAACGCGATCGGCGACACGCTCGTGCTGCTCGAGCATCCGCATGTGTTCACGCTGGGTCGCGGCGCCGATGCGAGCTTCATCACGCGGCACGTCCCGGGCGTCGCGGTGCATCGCGTGTCGCGCGGCGGACAGGTCACCTATCACGGTCCGGGCCAACTGATCGGCTATCCGATAATCAAGCTCGAAGGCGCCGAGCGCGACGTGCTGCGCTATCTGCGCAAGATTGAGCAGGCGATCATCGATGCGCTGGCACATTTCGATATCGCGGCCGGGCGGCGCGACGGCATGACTGGCGTATGGACGTCCGGCGTATGGATGAATCCGCGCAAGCTCGCGTCGATCGGCGTCGGGATCCGCCGCTGGGTCACGCTGCACGGCTTCGCGCTCAACGTCGCGACCGACCTTGCCTGGTTCGACACGATCGTGCCGTGCGGCATCGACGGCTGCCAGATGACCTCGATGGCCGCGCTCGGCCGCCCTGACGTCACGCTCGAGGCAATCGGCTCCGCGATCGCGGCGCGCTTCGCGGCGCTGTTCGGCCATGCGATCGTCGCCGAGGTGCCGGCGGCACAACTCTGGAGCCTGCTTGATCCGGCCGCGCCCGGCTGCGAAGCTCGATCGCAGGCGGCGAGTCCAAGGCCGCGGCTATAATTAATCATGCCTGAACGGAAACATCCCGACTGGATCAAGGTGCGCGCGCCCACTTCACCGGAATACTTCCGCACGCGCGCGCTGCTCACCGAACTCAAGCTCCATACCGTGTGCCAGGAGGCCTGCTGCCCGAATATCGGCGAATGCTTTTCGCATCGCACGGCCACCTTCATGCTGATGGGCGACGTATGCACGCGCAATTGCCCTTACTGCGCGGTGGCCCACGGCCGCGCGCGGCCGCTCGATCCCGATGAGCCGCGGCGCATCGCCGACGCGGTCGCGCGGCTCGAGTTGCAGCACGTGGTGGTGACCTCGGTCGATCGCGACGACTTGGCCGACGGCGGCGCGGCACATTTTGCGGCGACCGCGCGCGCGATCAAGGCGATCCGTCCGGCGACGCGCGTGGAAGTCCTGGTGCCCGACTTCAAGGGCGACGAACCGGCGGTCGAAACCGTGATCGACGCGCCGGTCGACATCTACAATCACAATATCGAAACGGTGCCGAGCCTCTACCGCAAATGCCGTCCGGGCGGCCGCTACGAGGTTTCGCTCGGCGTGCTGCGCCATGCCAAGGCGGCGGCGCGCGCGCGCGGCCGCGAGGTGCTGACCAAGGCGGGCGTGATGCTCGGGCTGGGCGAAGAGCGCGACGAGTTAATGAGCGTGCTGGCCGATCTGCGAGGCGTCGAATGCGACATTTTGACGCTTGGGCAATACCTGCGGCCGTCGCGGGAGCATCTGCCGGTGGCGCGCTACGTTACGCCGGCGGAGTTCGCCGAAATCGGCGTCGCGGGGCGCGCGATGGGCTTTCGCCACGTCGAATCGGGACCGCTGGTGCGCAGTTCCTACCACGCCTGGGCACACGTCAACTAGGAAAACTCCGCACAAGTCAGCTTGTCATTCTGAGCGGAGTCTGCGACGTGAAGAATCCCGGGATTTTTCGCCGCGCTCAAAATGACAGAGTAGACCTTGTGCTGAGCTTCCCTAGACGCCGGCCGCGCACGTCGCCGCGATCGCCGCATCTCCGCGCAACGAAAAAGAGCCGCGGACCTTGCGGCCCGCGGCTCCCGGAAAATCACCCTTAGTAAATGACTACTGGTTGATTTGAGTCAGACGCGCCTGCCGCCGCTCCATATAGCCGTCCTGCACCGCGCCATAGAGATCGATGGCGTAGCGATCGACATCCTCGAACAGGTCGAGATGCAGGGAGCGGTAGTTGACCGCTTCAATCGTGGTCTTGCCCGCGTCGGCCGGCAGCCAGATGTACCACGGCACGAAGTAGGATAACGGCCACATCGCGCTGTCGGCGGCGAACCCGACCGTGTCGCGCACCGTCGACGGTCCGAGCACCGGCCATACGATATAAGCGCCCTGGCCGAGGCCGTAATGGCCGAGCGTCAGGCCGCCGTCGTTGTTGTGCTGCTTGAGTCCGAACCAGTCGTCGGCGACGTCGAAGAAGCCGCCCACGCCGAGCGTGCTGTTGATCCCGAAGCGCGCCAGTTCGCCACCCGCATCGGCCATCTTGAGCTGGAACAGGTTGTTGGCGAAGCGCGGTATGAAATTGACGTTATCGAAGAAATGGCCCACGCTTTCGCGCGCCGGCTTGGGCAGCACAAAGGCGTAGCCGCTGGCCACCGGATGCAGCACGTACTTGTCGAGCTTGAGGTTGAACCAGAACATCTTCTCGTTGAACGGCGCCAGCGGATCGCCATAGGTCTGCGCATAGGCTCCTGGTGGTCCGGGCGGCGGCGGAGCCTGGTCCGCGCTGAATGCCGGGGCTGCCATCAGGCTCATCGCCAACACCAAGGTCACGAAAATGGTCTTCAACTGATATCCTCCCACCGGCCGCTGGTTATCGCCGCCTCACGGCGAAGACTCTAGCGTGGATCAATTCGGTTGTCATGCCCTGATGAGAGCAATTTCGCGCTAGCCAAGAATGCCTATCGCCAGCCAGCAGCACTCGCGTAGTCGTTAATTGCCACCCAACTGGGACGCCAACTGCTGCTGCTTGGCACGCAAATCGGCGATCAATTGGTTGAAGCCTTTTTCGTTGATTACGCGATTAAACTGGTTGCGATAGTTCGAGATGATGCTGATCGCGTCGACCGTAACGTCGTAAATCTTCCACGAACCGTTCTTTTGCAGCAGCAGATAGTTGACCGCAATCGCGTTCTTGCCCGGCTGGACGAGCGTGCTGTCGATCTGGGTATAGCCGGGGCCGAGCGGAGTCTGACCGCTGAACTGGACCTGCTGCCCGGAATAGTCCTGAATCTTGCTCAGGTAGGCGTCTTCGATGAAGGCGGTGAAAAGCTGGGTGAAGTCGGTGCGCTGGGCGGGCGTGATAGTGCGCCAGTTGTAGCCCAAGGCCGATCGTGACATTTCGGTGAAATCGAAGCTCGATTCGATCGCGGCGCGCAGATCCCGCCGACGCTGGGTCACCGGGACGGCTTTGTTGGCCATGATCGCGATCGCGCGACTGACCATCGATTGCGCGACGCCCAACGGCGTGCTGCCGGGGTCGGCCATCGCGGCGCGCGGGGCGAAGGCGCCCGCGGCGAACAGAACAATCATTAGAGCGACAAGCGCACGCGCTAGCGGGCCTGATGAGAGACGCCGCGACCGGCCGGCCGGATTGGCGCGAGCCGCGGTCACTGCGGTTTCGAAATGCATTGAAATCATCGAATCCTTACTTCTTTGTTGCGCCGGTATTACTTTTTAGTTCGCCGGAATCGCCACCCGATGAGCCCGAGCTGGAGCTCTTGCTGCTCGAGCCCATGTTGTTGATCAGGCTGCCGATTGCGTTTTCGAGGACAAATGCCGACTGGGTCTGGCGGATGGTGCCGCCTTCTTTAAGATCGTCGCCGGCGCCGAGCTGGATCGAGACGAACTTGTCGCCAATCAGACCGCTGGTCAGGACCGAGGCGATCGCGTCGCTGTCGACCTCGACGCCTTGATTGATCCGCAGGGACACGTGGGCGCGGTTATTTTCGAGCGTGATCGCGGAGACGCGGCCGATATTGACGCCGGCGATCTCGACGCGATCGTTATTGCGCAGCCCAGCGATATTGTCGAAGTTCGCGTAGACCGTGTAGCTCGGCGCGGGAAACAGCGCGACGTTGCCCAGGCGCACGGAAAGGAAGCCCAGCGCCAGGAGGCCCATCAGGGTGAAGACCCCGACGATAAGCTGTGTGGTTCGACTCGCGTACATAAGCCGCTAACTCGCGACCGCCGCCGGCGGTCCATCGATTCCCGACGCTTTGCCGGCCAGGAACAGTTCAAATTTTTCGTTATGCGCCGCCATCACCTGTTCGACCGGTCCGTTAATCTCCATTTTACCGCCGTGCATGAACGCGATTCGGTCCGAGTACTCGAAAACCGCGGGGACGTCATGGCTGACCATCACCGCGGTCAGGTCGAACTGGCGCTGGGTCGCGCGCACCAATTCGTGAATCTGATGAGTGCGCGTCGGATCGAGACCGGTCGTCGGCTCGTCGAGCATGAGGATTTTCGGCCGCCGGATCAAGGCGCGGGCCAGCGCCGCCCGCTTTTGCATACCACCGCTCATCTCGGAGGGGAACTTGTTCTCCATTCCCTGCAATCCGACCGCCTTGAGCGTCTCGGCCACCCGGTCGGCGATTTCGCCGCGGCCGAGCGCGGTCAACTCGACCAGCGGAAAGGCCACGTTCTGGAACACGGTCATCGAGTCGAACAGCGCGCCGGCCTGAAAGAGCATCCCAAACTTCTCGCGCACTTCGTCGCGCCCGCGTTCGCCGATCGCCGTCACGTCGACGCCATCGATGACGATCGAGCCGGCGTCGGGGCGCAGCAACATGTTGAGATGCTTGAGCAGGACCGTCTTGCCGCATCCGCTGGGCCCGGCAATGGTCGTGATTTCGCCGCGCGGACAGGCGAGATCGACGCCATTGAGAACCTGCTGGCGCCCGAAGCGCCGACGCAGATTGCGCACGACAATTGCGGCGTCGCCGGCGCCGGTGTTGTTGATGGTCGATTCCACGATGCTCGGTTAAGCCTGGGATTCTTACAAAAGAATCGACGTCAGAAAATAGTCGGACATCAGGATCAGCACGCTCGACAGCACGACCGCGTTGGTGGTGGCGCGGCTGACGCCGGTCGCCATGCGCTCGGCGTTATAGCCCTTGTAACAGCATACCCACATCACGACGACGCCGAAGACCAGCGCCTTGTAGATGCCGGTGGCGATATCGTGGCCGCCCATGTTCTGGCGGATACCGTTGAAGAACGGGCCGCCCGGAGCGCCCATCAGGCCGACCCCGACCGCCCATCCGCCCCAGATGCCGATGATGTCGAAGAGGCCGGTCAGGAGCGGAAAGCTGATTACGCCGGCCAGCACGCGCGGTGAGACCAGATACTGGATCGGATTGATCGCCATCACGCTGAGCGCGTCGATCTGCTCGGTCGATTGCATCGAGCCCAGCTCGGCCGCCATCGCGGAGCCGGCCCGCGCGGTGATCATCAGGGCGGTCAGCACCGGCCCAAGTTCGCGCACCAGGACCAGCGCGACCACCGTACCGAGCGCGCCTTCGGAGCCGAAGCGGCGCAGCGTGTTGTAGCCCTGCAGGCCGAGCACCATCCCGGTGAACAGGCCGATAAGCGCGACCAGGAAGAACGACTCCGCGCCAATCGAGCGCAACTGGCGGATGGTCAGGCGGAACTTGTACGGCGGCCGCACGACGCAGAACAGCGCCTGGGCCAGGAACACCACAAAATCGCCCAGCGCCGCGACCCGGTCGATCACGACTGCGCCGAGGCGCTCGATCATCGTCACGATTGATACCGCAATTGATTCAAATTAGCCGTGAACCATTCCCAGCCGGGCGAGATGGTTGAAGGTGTGAGTCATACTGGGCGAGCGGGCGAACTCGATCAAGTCGCTGGCGAGATCGAGATCGAGCGCCGGACGGGCCATCGGCACGATCGCGCATTCGAGTCCGAACGTCCGGCAATCCTCGCGATGGCGGGTGAGGCTCTGGCTGCCGAAGTGCGTGGCGATAATATCCGGCGGCCGGCGCACGATTAGATTGGTCCCGGAGCAATCGCGCGAGGGCACCAGCACGACGCCATTGCCGCTCCCGGGCAGGGCCGCTATCGCGGCGTCGATATCCTCGCTGGCGACCAGCGGAATATCCGACAGCACGGTGCATACGGTCGTGACGCCGCGCGCAATGAGCAGCTCGGTGGCGAGGCGCACGGCGACGTTGAGGCCGCGCGGATATTCCTCATCGATCGTCAGCGCGCCGCCCGCCCGCGCCATCTCGAGCAGCGTCGGGTCGGAAGTAACGACGGCGACCAGGTCCGGCCGGCGCGCGCCGAGAGCGGCGGCAAGCACGTCGCGATACATCGCGCAGGCCAGCGCGCTACGTTCGGCGGCGGCGGGCAGCGCCGGGGCCAGACGCGTCTTGGCAAACGCAAGTTGCTTGGCTGCTATGAGCACGGCGCGCACGGCGTTCCTTATAACGCACGCCGCGCGCCGCGCCAACTGTTTTTTATGGCGGACGCGCGGCGGCTCGGCTTGACAGCCCCGGCCGAGCGGCGAAACATTAAAGGGTCCGGCCTGAGCGATCGGTGGGGGTGAGCTTACAGGTTCCGGCGCACGATTGATCCATCGATCCAGCCTACTCACACATCCTTCGTCATCCCAGGAGCCATCTATGCAATGGAACGAACAGTTCAGCGCCAAACCTCGCTTGACCCCGTCATCCCGCTTCGGCGCACGCGCCAGGCTGCTTCACGCAATGATCGCGATCGGCGCCGTGATCACGCTGGCGGCGGCCGGATGCGAGCATAAATCGGTCGACGACGAGCTGGCGGCTGGCGATCAGGCGATGCAGAACACCAAGCTGGCCGATGCCGAGACCGACTATCAGCAAGCCGCCACGATGGCGCCGTCGGACCCGCGGCCGCACGTCGCGCTGGGCAATCTTTACGTGTTCGAGCAGAAGCCGGCCGCCGCCGAAAGCGAGTACATGAAGGTGCTGGACTTCGAACCGCATAACGCGCGGGCGCATACCGCACTCGGCAACATCTATAGCGCGCAGTCGGAGCTGGGCAGGGCGGAGGGGCAGTATCGGGCGGCGGTCGCACTCGATCCGACCAACGTCGCGTATCGCATCAATCTGGGCGGGCTGCTGCAAAAGGCCGGCAAACTCGGCGTGGCCGAAGCCGAACTGCGCACCGCCGCCGGGCTTGCGCCGAAGGACGCCCACGCCCATCTGGCGCTGGCCAACCTGTATAGCGCGGAGCCCGATCGCGGGGCCGACGCGGCCACCGAATTTGCCGCCGTCAAGGAACTTGATCCGAGCCTGATGCCGGGTGCGGCCAGCGCTCCGCCACCGCCCACCGGTGCACCGTCACCGGCCGCCGAGGCCGCGCCCCCCGCCGCACCGGTGGAGAGCGCCCCGCCCTCGGCAGCGCCGCCAGCGGCCGCGATGGCTCCGGTGCGCCCGGCGAACCGCAAGTTCCTGTTGACCCACGACTCGCCGGTCTTCGAGACGGCGTCCGACACGGCCACCACGGTCGCGCAGGTGCATCGCGGAAAATTCGTCCATGTGACGGGAATCACCGGCGACTGGCTCCGCATTCAGATGAGGAACGGCACGGTCGGCTTTATTCCGGTGAACGCGGCCGAGTGACCGGCGGCGTCACGGCAACCGCTTCCATGCGGCCGCCATCGCCGCCGCGCGGAGCGAAAACCATGCAATCAGAGGTGAATTCCGATGGCTAATCTGCGGACAATCGAAGCGGAAGTCAGCTACCCGGGCAAGACCTGCACGCTCAAGGCCTTCACCGCTCGTCCGGCGGCGGAGGTCGGCGCGCGTCCCGCCCTGATCGTGGTGCACGAATGGTGGGGGCTCGACGAACATATCCAGGGCGTGACTCGGCGCTTCGCGGCCGAAGGCTACTTTGCGGTGGCCCCCGACCTGTATTCGCGCCAGGGCCATAAGGTCACCATCGACCCCAATGTCGCGGGCGAACTGATGGGCGGCCTCGCGATGGCCGACGGAATCGACGACCTGCTGAGCACCATCCGATGGGTCAAGGCGCAGCCGGCCGCCAACGGCGCGCGCATCGGCGTGACCGGCTTCTGCATGGGCGGCAGCTACGCGGCGCTGCTGCCCTGCGTCAGCGCCGAGATCAAGGCGGCGGCGCCGTTTTACGGCGAGATCCCAGCCGACAGCGAACTTGCGAAGCTCGCCTGTCCGATGTTTTACGCATACGGCGAGAACGACGGATGGATTCAACGCGCGGACGTCGATCGGCTCGCCGCAACCCTCCAGCGGCTCGGCAAGCCGGGCGAGGTCAAGGTCTACCCCGGATGCTCGCACGGCTTTTTCAACGATTCGCGCGCCGACATCTATAGCGCCGCCGACGCGCACGATGCGTGGTCGCGCATGAATAAGCTATTCGCCGCGACGCTCAAGGGCTGACGCGCCCGCGGCGCGCATGGCGGGCGCGCGTCCCGGCGCACCGGCCGGGCGAGTCGCGCGTTGCGCACCAGCCCGTACCGCGATCGCGCGCGGCGATTGCCGTGGTGTGGCCGTGCCGGATGATCGTTACACTGGGAAGCAAAAAGCTCCCGCAAGGCATACGGTTGATTCGGCCTGACGCCGCCGATAGGCTCTGCCACCCGCGCGGATTAGCGATCGGCCACCCCCGGCAAGCATCACGCCAAACAGCCCCATGTCGCACCTGAGCGAAACCCAGGTTCTGCGCTTCCTGACGCAATTCGCTCTGCTCTTTTTGAGCGCGCGAATTTTGGCCGACGTGATGAAGCGGATGGGCCAGGCGACGGTCATTGGCGAACTGCTCGCCGGGATCGTGCTCGGCCCGACCCTCTTCGGCCATTTCGCGCCCGGCCTGCATCTGATCGTTTTCCCGCCCGACGCGCTCGCGGACCATCTGATCGAGGCGGTCGCATGGATCGGCGTGATCATGCTGCTGCTCTACACCGGCCTCGAGACCGATCTCGCAATCCTGGCCGAGGTCGGGCGCGGCGCCGTCACCGTCTCATGGCTGGGCATCGTGGTGCCGTGGATCTCCGGCTTCACGCTCGGCTGGTATCTGCCGGTGAGCTACCTGGCGAATCCCGGCCATCGGCTGATCTTCAGCCTGTTCATGGCGGTCGCGATGTCGATCTCGGCGGTGCCGGTGATCGCCAAAATGCTCATCGACCTCGATCTGATGCGGCGCAATATCGGCCTGCTGATCCTCGCCGCCGGCATCCTCGACGACACCGTCGGCTGGCTGATGCTCTCGGTGGTCGCCGGTCTCGCCTTGCACGGTTCGGTCGATCTGAAATCGCTCGGTTCGATCCTGCTGGCGGTCGCCGCCTTTGCCGGCTTCTGCTACTTCATCGGCGCCAACCTGGTCGTGCGCCTGATGCGCTGGGTTGACGACCGCGCCCTGGCCGAGCATGCCGGCATGAGCACGATGGTCGGCCTGGCGATGGTCTGCGCGATCGTCACGCAGGCGATCGGCATCCACGCGGTCTTCGGCGCGTTCGTCGCGGGGGTGATGCTCGGGCGGTCGGCGCGCGTGCGGCGGGCTGACCGGGCGGAGCTCGAAGCGGCGACCACCGGAGTCTTCGCGCCGATCTTCTTCGCCTACTCGGGACTCAAGGCCGACCTCTTCGCGCTGCACGGCGTGGGCGTGCTCGGGCTGGTGCTCGGCGTGGCGATCGTCGGCAAGCTGATCGGCTGCACCGCCGGGGCGCGGCTCCACGGACTCAAAATGCGCGAGTCGCTGGCGGTCGCGGCGGGCATGAACGCGCGCGGCGGAATGGAGATTATCGTCGCGCTGATCGGGCTCAACCTGGGCGTACTGAGCCCGCAGATGTACTCGATTATCGTGATTGTCGCGATCGTCACCTCGCTCATCACGCCGCCGATGCTGACCTGGCTGCTCGCCGGCATCGCACCGGAGGCGGCCGAGGTCGCACGCCTCGAGCGCGAGAAATTCATGGCCCGCGTGCCGTTCGTCAAGGCCGGCACCAAGCTGCTGGTGCTGAGCGGGGGCGGACCGCACGCGCAACTCGCGGCCCATCTGGCGGCCGCGCTGGGCAATCATCCCGACGCCAGCATCACGGTGTTTCGCGCGCTCGGCAGCGACCCGGCCGGCGCCGACGATCGCGTCGCAAGCGACCTCGCGGTGATCCGATCGATCGCCGAGATGGGCGGCGCGCGCAACTTGATCGAGCGCACGGCGGTGGCCGAATCGATCGCCGAGGCGATTATCAAGGAGAGCGCGCGCGGCTACGACGCGATCTTCGCCGGCGCGTCACCGGCCGAGGGCGACCTCGCGATCGGCGGCGAGGTGCTGCGCGAACTCGCCAGCCACACCGCCGTACCGCTGATCATCGTGCGCAACGTCGGCGATGCGATGCCGCTGCGCAAGGTGCTCGCGCCGACCACCGGCGCGCAATTCTCGCGCCTCGGCGCAACCCTCGCGATGCTTTACGCGCACGCCACCAGCGCGCGGATCACCTCGCTCTACGTCAGCGAAAATCCGGCGCTCTCGCTGCGCGGCTTCTACCGGCGCCGCGGACAGCCCGAAGACGGCAGGCTCATCGCGCAAGAGGTCGCGCGCCTGGGCGCGCATATCGACGTTCCGGTCGAGACCCGCGTGGCCGCGGGCGCCAAGCCGGAGAACGTGATCCTGGCGGCGGTCGAGCGCGAAAATTTCGACCTGCTGGTGATGGGCGTGATGTTTCGTCCGTCCGAGGGGCGGCTCTACTTCGGCCCCAAGGTCGACCACATCCTGCGCAACGTGCGCTGCGCCGTGGCCGTGGTGGTCACGCCGGAACCCGCCCCGCGCGACTAAGCGCGCCCGCACCGGGCGGCGGCGCACGCGCCGGCGCTAGTCCTCGAAGGGCTGCGCGTATTCGACCAGCACGCCGCGCGTCGCCTTGGGATGGAGAAAGCAGATCATTCCGGCCAGCCCCGGCCGCGGCTTCTGATCGATGAGCTGGATACCCTTGGCCTTGGCGCCGGCCAGCTCGCGCTCGACGTCTTCGGTCGCGAAGCATACGTGATGCAATCCGCCGCCGCGCCGCGCCAGGAATTTACCCACCCCGTTATCCGGGCTGAGCGGTTCGAGCAGTTCGATTTCGCTCTCGCCAACCTTGAGCAGCGCCGCCTTCACCCCCTGATCGAGAATCGTCGCGCACTTCGTCAGATGCATGCCGAGCACGCCCTGCCATAGCGCGAGCGCCCGCTCGAGGTCGGGCACCACTACGCCCACATGATGGATCTTCTTGAGCATCGTCAGCCTTCCGTATGCTTGGGGCAGAGTTTGCGCTGCAAGGTGCCCCATTGTTCTTTCATCCCGGGCGAACCCAGGTTGGGATGCTCGCTGCGGGTGACGGCCAGCTTGTCGCAGGCGCTGGCAACGTTGCCCTGCTCGGCGAAAATCTCGGCCATGTTGTACTTGGATTCGTAGAACAGGCTGTCGGATTCCGCCGCGAGCGATTCGACGCGGCTCCAGCGGTCGAGCGCATCCTTGTAGTCCTTATGCATCTGCGCAATACGCGCGAGGCCGGCGTTGGCGTCGGGCGATCCCGGGTCGGCGGCCGCGACCTGGGTGAATGTCGCGGCGGCGCGATCGGTCTCGCCCAGCGCCAGGTAGGCCTGGCCCAGAAGCGACAGCGTACCGGTCAGGTTCTTGACCGGAATCTTGCCCTCGGCGGCCTGCCGCGCGAAGTATTCATAGGTCGTCGCGGTCAGCCGCGCCTCGGCCAGGTAGCCGGTCTGGTCGCCGGCCGCCTGCCGGGCCTGCGCGCTCTTCCAGAACTCCAACCCGACGCCCTTGATGTAATCGTTGCGGGCCGGATTGGCGGCGTCATGCGCGACCAGCGTGGCGACCGTGGCGGCCAGCGCCTGGTACTGTCCGGTGCGGTTGAGCGCGACCAGCCGCCATTGGAAGATTTCGTCGAACTTCGCGCTCATCGCCGGATACTGCGCCTCGTAGTTCTCGAGCAGCGTCGCGATGGTCCGATAGTCGACGGCCGGTTCATGCTCGAGCAGCGTCACGAGCATGAAGATCGCGCGCCCGCGGCTGTCGCGCAGCGCCTTGCGCTGGGACTGCGGCGCGGTGCGCTCGGCGCCGGGCTCCATGCGGATAGCGTCGTTGAGGGCGGCGATCGCCTTTTGCTTCAAGGCCTCGCGCACGGCGCTGTTCTGCGCAGCCGGCGCCTTGCCGCCGGCCTCCGCCGCCGGCGTGATCGCGCGATAGTAGCATTCGGCGGCGTTGTAGCGCGCCGTAAACGCGTAGTTGGAATTACCGCCAACCTGTTCGTATTGGGCCGCCGCCTGCGCGTACTCGCCCTTGCGCTGGTACATCTCGGCCAGCCGAAAGCGCGGCTCGAAGGCGTACTGGCCGTGCGGATAGCTGTTGAGGTAGTCGTTGGCCGCGGCGGCCCAGCGGCTTTCGAGTTCGTCGCTGCGCATCCCGCCGCGCTCCCATTCCAGGCGCGGGATTTTATAGAGCATGTACGACGCCCATTGCGCGTCGGGATTCGACGGCTGCCGGACGATCGCGTGCGCCACCTGCTCGACCATATCGAGGCGCCCGTTCAGATAGAAAAGATCCGCCGCATACTTCCACGCCTTGGGATAGGCGCCGCTGCGCGCCGCCGCGAAATAGGCGTTGGCCGCCGGCAGAATTTCATGCTTGTAGTAGAGCACGTTGGCCAGCAGCCAGTTCTCGAAGGGGTCGCTGGAATTGCCGAACTCGGCGATCGGATCGTGCAGCGTGTCGCCCGCCGTCGCCACCACGATCGCCCAGTCGTCGCGGTTGTTCTGGCGGTCGCGGGCGTACGCGACGATCGCCCGATGCATCGCGGCGCGCTTGGCCGGGTCGCTCGCAGCCGCCTCCTGCCGGAACATCTCGCGCAGATGGAGCATCTCGAGCCCCGACTTCTGCGCGCCGGTCGCGCCGTTGGACAGCCGCGCCGAGAGCCCCTGCGCCTGATCGATCTTGCCCATCGCGGCGTACGTCGTGGCGAGCCCCTGTTCCGCCGCGCGATATTGCCGCGTGTCGGGACCGGCCTCCATGATGCGCTTGAAGTCGGCCACCGCCTGCGCGTATTCGCCATGCTCGTACTTGCCCAGCTCGCGCTCGGCAAAGGCGCGGCCGAGCATGTTCTCGCGCACCAGCTCCGGATTGATAATGATCAGGGTGCTGTTGGTGAAGCCGTCGATCGCTTCGTTGAGCAGGCGGCGCGCCGTGCCCGGCTCGTCGCCGTAGAGTCCCGCGCCGGTGAAGCGCAGCCACGACAGCGGGTAGAGCGCGCGCAGCGCGAGCTGTTCGGGCTGGTCGTAATCGCAGGTCCCACCGCTGTCGAGCTTCTGGATGCAGGCGTCTTTGCGCGCCTGGTAAGTCGTGTACATCCGGTTGAGCAGATCCTCCAGGCGGTCGTAGGTGCCGAGCAGGGCGCTGGTCGATCGCGCGCCGTCGGCGATCCGCGCGAAGTCGGACTCGGCCTCGTCGAGCTGGCTAATCGCCGCGCTGGCCGCCGCCGGATCGGTCATCCCGGCGGCGACCTGCGGCTCGATCGACTCGAGCCGCCGGTTCAATTCGCCCAGGCTCTGCGCCGACGCGCGGACCCCAAACGCCACGAACGCCGCCACCGCCATCACGATCACGAGCGCCGACCGGCGCAGTTCCCTCACTGGCCTAATTGACACAAACGGTTGCCCCTGTTCGCAAGCCGCGGAATTTCGCCCGGCGCCATGCCCCGAAAGCGCCGCCAGTTAAGGATAACCGACCATCCGCGGTCAAGGGAACGGGATTTCGCGCGCCGCCTCGACCACCGCGCCGAGCGCCGCGGCGTGGGCCGTGCGCCCGCGGATCGTGAGCCGCGCCGGCGCTTCGCGATCGATCAGAATCGCCGCGATTCCGGCCGCTTCGGCCCCCGCGATATCCAGATGGATCGAGTCGCCGACGTGCAGCGCCTCGCCCGCCGCGACGCCCTGGCGCTCAAGCGCCGCACGAAAAATCTCCCGCGCCGGCTTGGCCCATCCGGCCTCCGACGAGATCGTCACGCTGTCGAAGTATGGACCGAGCGCGAGGCCGTCGAGTATCCCGCGCACCCGGTAGTCGAAATTCGAGATGACGCCCAGCGCGTAGCCGGCCTGCTTGAGCCGGGCCAGCGTCGGCGCGGCCTCGGGGTCGGCCTGCCAGTTGGCGGGATCGGCGAAATAATCGAAAAGCGCCTCAAAGTAGGCGTCGAAGTCGGTGAACTCACCCAGCCCAGCGAAACTCGCGCGGACCACGCCGCGCCACCATTCGCGCTCCATCCGGCGCAATTCGGCGCCGCGATAGCCGGGACCGAAGGCCAGCCCCGGCGTCTCGTTGAAGGCCCGCCGAAAGGCCGCGCTGACCGCCCCCGCGCTGGTCTCGACGCCAAAGCCGCGCGCCACCCGCGCGTAGCTCTCGCCGATCGGCTCGCGCGGATCGAACAGCGTGCCCGCCGCATCGAAGAAGACTGCTCGCAACATCGCGCGCGCCCTACTCGCTGCCCGCCGCGGGACCGCCCAGGCCGTCCCAGACCTGCACCAGCGTGCCCATCGCGGATTGCGGTGAAATAAAGAACTGGCGCTCGCCGCGCCAGTTGGTGTCGAGCCCGACCAGCCGCACGCCGTCGGCCTTGAGCCGGCCGGCAATCGCCTCGAAGTCGCGCACATCGATCGTCACGTGATGCATCCCCTCGCCGTAGCGGTCAACAAAGCGCCGCACGAAGTCGTCCTCGATATTGGGCCCCGGGCTCTGCAGAAATTCCAGCTTGAAGCCGGCCACGTCCAGATGCGCGAGCACGAAGTTGCCCTGCGACGAGCTGCGGATCGGATAGTTGACCACCTCGGCCGGAAAATAGCGCCGGAAAAATTCCATCGCCGGCCCGATCTCGCGCACCGCGATCGCCACGTGGTCGAAGCGCGCGCGGCCGTCGTCGGCGGGCCGCGGCGCGGGCGCGTCGTAATCGATCGGTTGCCACAACTGGATCAGCACGCCAAAGGCGGCGCGCGGCGATATGAAGCAGGTCTTCTGCCCGTCAGGAAAAGTATGCTCGTCGGCCACGCGCACGCCGTCGGCCTTGAGCGCCGCGATCATCGGATCGATCCGATCGACCTCGTATGACAGATGATGCAGCCCCTCCCCGTGGCGCGCGATAAACCGCGCGATAAAGCCCTCGCGGCCGGGCAACTCCTCGATAAATTCAAGCGCCGTGCCGCCAAGGTAAATATCCTGCCACTGGAAGCCGCCCTGGGCCTGCTCGCTCAGCTCCCTGGCGTGGCGCGGACGGGTCGGGAAGTAGCGCTCGAAGAATGCCACGCCGCGCTCGATCGACGCGACCGCGATCGAGACGTGATCGAAGCGCATGCGCACGCCGTCCACCGGACTCATCTGTCGATTTGCTCCCGCTTCATCCAAGCGCTACCGCTCCACCAGTTCGCTTCCGTCCAATCGAATCGCCCGCGCTCGTGCGCAACCGGTCGCCGCCCCTCAGTGCCGGTCGCCGCGCCCCGGCCCGATCCGTTCCAGCACGAAGCGCCTGAGCAGCGGACCGATACTGCGCATCACCAGCGGCCAACCGTTGATCAGCTTGCCCGCATAGACGCCGATCGACTGCGCCATGCGCGACCTCCGCGGCACGTCAAAGAAACTCCAGGCGCGCCTCGAGCTTGCCCTGCGCCGCATGCACGATGATATAGCCGCCGTCCTTGAACGGCCCGGCGTTGACGATCGTCGTCGGACCGATCGTGTCCACCGCGGCCGACTCGTGGATATGGCCCGAGAGGCAGACCTCCGGCTTGATCTCTTCGATAAAGCGCCGCGCCGCCGTGCTGCCAACCGCGCGGCCACCCGCGATTCGGTCGCAGCGGGTCGCGAACGGCGGCGTATGGCAAACCATCAGCAGCGGCCGCACGTCGCGCACCTCGTTGTAGCCGCGCATCAGCGTCGCGTAAATCTCGTCTTCGGTAAGCTCGGTCGGAGTATTGAAGGGCGTGATATTCGATCCGCCGCAGCCGAAGATCGCCACGCCCTCGATCACCACGCCGCGCCCGTGGATCGCGATCCCCTGAGCTTCGAGCCACGGCGTGACCTCGCGCTGATCAAGGTTGCCCGGCAGCGCGAGCACCCGGCCGCACGCGCGGCGCACCGCGTCGATTACTTTCGCGGCGTCGTCCGGGCCGCCGAAATTGGTCAAATCGCCCGAGACGATAACCACGTCGGTGTCGCGCATCACCGCGTCCATCCGCGCGAGATTGCGCGTCGCCATGTGTACGTCGCCGAATGAAACTATCTGCATCGCATTGCCCGCCCGCCGATCCTGGACCCGGATGCCGCCGCTCAAGATAGCGCACCTTCGCGCATGCTTATAGGTCGCGCGGGGCCGCCAGCGCAAATACCACGCTCCGGCCGCCACGGACGCTCGATTGCGCGGCATCGCGCACGCTAAGCTTGGAGCGGCGTGCGCGCCCGGCGCGCGCGGCTCTCGCACGGAAGGCGCCGATGACCCCGCTCGACAACTTCGCGTTTGTGCTCGTCTCGCCCAAAGCCTCCGGCAACGTCGGCGCGGCCGCACGCGCGCTCAAGAACATGGGCTTCGCCGATTTGCGCCTGGTCGCGCCGCGCGACTACGACCCACGCGCCGCCGCCGCGATGGCGGTGCATGCGGACGACCTGCTCGGCCGCGCCGCGATCTTTGGCGACCTCGGCGCGGCGCTCGCCGATCGCACCCTCACCGTCGGCACCACCAGCCGCCTCGACCCGTACCGGGCGGCGGCCCGCCCGCTGCGCGCCGCCGCCCCGGACTTGATCGCGGCCGCCAGCGCCAACCGCGTCGCGCTGGTCTTCGGGCCCGAGGATTTCGGCCTGCGCAATCATGAAGTCGCGCAATGCCAGCGGCTCATCACGATTCCCGCCGCGGCCGCCTACCCGTCGCTCAATCTCGCGCAGGCGGTGATGGTCACCGCGTACGAGTTGGCGATGACGGCCGGCGCGAGCGCGCCGGCGCCGGCCGCGGAATTAGCCGATGCGGCGGCGGTCGAGGCGATGCAATCGCGGCTCGCCGAGGCCCTGGTCGAGATCGGGTTTTTGCCCGCCGACAACCCCGGCCACATCATGCATACGCTGCGCGCGCTGATGGGCCGCGCCGGGCTGCATCCGCGCGAACTGGAAATCCTCAACGGCCTGGCGCGCCAAATCCGCTGGTTCGCCGAGGGCGGTCACGCCACGCTCGCGGCCAAGCGCGCCGCCGGCCGCAAGCTGCGCTGACGCGCGCAAGGTGCCCCGACGGTCGCGGCCCAGCAATGCGCGATCGTGACGATCCGGCCACTGGCCGTGCCGGCCGCGCCGCGCCATAATCGAGTGTCGAGTACGCGCCGCACGGTGCGCGGCGAGGATCCGATGGGCGAAGTTATCCAGTTGCACGAGTTCCAGTTCGAGCGCCGGCGCGCGGCGCGCCGCACCCGCGATCAGGCTGCGGAGCGCAGCAGCCTGGCCCGCGCGATCGAAATCCTGCAAGACAATCTTGCCGCTAGCGCCGCCGAATTGCGCGACGCCGCATTCGCCGATCACGACGAACTGCTCGCGCGCGTCGAGCGGCTGACCGCGATAGTGCGCTACGCGATCGCGATGGCCGGTGAGGCCGAACCGCCGGCCGGCGCCGCCGGCCGCGCGCGATGACCGGCGGCGTGATCTTGATTCTTGAGCCCAAGGCGAATACCAAATAGGGGTTCAAGTTCTCTCCTGCTCCCCGGTAGCTCAGTCGGTAGAGCGGACGGCTGTTAACCGTCAAGTCGCTGGTTCGAATCCGGCCCGGGGAGCCATCTTTCATCCACGATGAATTGATCCGATGCGGCGGGCGCCGCGCGGCGTTGTGCAAGATCGCACCGCAACGCGCGCGACGTTGCCCGGCGGCGATGCGGCGGGAAAATAAAAAGCGGCGCGGACCTCTCGATCCGCGCCGCCGCCAGCTTCGAGCCGGTTGACGCTTACCCCGCAACCGTCTTGATAATCTGGATTACCGCCGGGCCAACGATCACCATGAGCATCGCGGGCAGGACGAACAGCACGAGCGGAAACAGGATCTTGATCGTGGTCTTCTGCGCCGCCTCTTCCGCGCGCAGCCGACGGCGCGTGCGCAATGCGTCGGAACTCGCAATCAGGGCGGGCGCGATCTGCGCGCCGAGCTGCTCACTCTGAATCAGGGTCGCGGCGAGCGGCTTGATGTCTTCGACCGCGGTGCGATCCGCAAGATTGCGCAGTGCCTGTCCCAGCGACGCGCCGGCCGAAATTTCCGACGCGACCAACGAGAGCTCGCGCCCGATCTCCTGCTTCTGCCGTTCGCTCTCCGTGCCGACGACTTTGATCGCCTCGAACAGGCCAAGTCCGGCCTCGACGCAAACCACCAGCAGGTCGAGCACGTCCGAGAGCTGCGTGGCGATCGCAAGCTGGCGCGTGCGCGCCCGGCGTTTCAAATAGTAGGTCGGGATAAAGGCTCCGACCAGCAACCCGATCATGCCGAACAGGATTATCGAGCCAATCGGTTTGCCCAGCAGAATCGCACCGAACGCCATCAGCAGCGCCACGGCGAGCGCCGCCATCACGCGGAACACCTGGAAGACGTGGGCCGCGCCGCTACCGATAAATCCCGCCTGGGTGAGCGTATCGCTCAGTTTCTCTCCCGAGGGAGTATCCAGATTAGGCGCCGGCACGCGGGCCGAGGCCCATTTGAAGAGCATGCGCCCGAGGCTCTCGTCATGCGGTTGATCCTCGTCGAACGCGCCCTGCGACGCGCGCATCTTGATCGCGAGATCGGCAAACCGCTCCTCGATCACGCGATGGCTACCGTAGAGTGCGACGTAGATCGCCATCCCGCCGGCGCCGAGCAGGCAGAAGACGCTAACGGCGATAAACAGGGTCGATGACATGGCGCGAACTCCCCCCGCAAGCCTTTAATACTTGAGCTTGAGCAGCCGGCGAATCGTGATGAATGCCAGCAGGTCCATTACGATTGCGGCTTTGAGAATTTTAAGTCCTGTCGGATCGTAAAACAGAACCCCCGCATAGCCGGGCTGAACCAGGCTGAAAGCACCGAGCACGATAATCGGCAGCAGGGCCACGATCGAGCCGCCCATCCGCGACTGGGCCGTGAGGGCGCGGATCTGCAAGCGCAGGCGCTGGCGCGTACGGACGATTTCGGCGAGCCGTCCGATAATTTTCGCCAGGCTTGAACCGACGTCATTCTGCACCTTGACCGCGATCACCAGCAGCCGCAAGTCGTCTTCGGGGACGCGCTTGAGCATGTCCTCGAGCGCGCGCGGCAGCGGCAGTCCGATACGAGTCTGCTCGAGCACGGTGCGGAATTCGCTGCCCAGCGGATCGGCGAATTCCTGCACCACCACCTGCATCCCGCGATTGAGCGAATGGCCCGCTTCGAGCGACGATTTCATCAGATCGAGCGCGAAGGGCAACTGTTGTCCAAAAGCCTTCATCCGCCGCACGCGGCGAAAGCGGATATAGATGATCGGCAGGAAAGCGAAGCCGACGCCGGCCACCGCCGCGAATAGCGAGTCGTGCCATATCGCCTGGCCGAGAAAGAGTCCAGCCAGGAACATCAGCACGATCACCAGCAGCATCTCCGAGACCCGCATATAGATTCCGGCCTGCCACATGTTCTCTTCGAGATTGCGCAGCAGGTTGAGCTTCCAGAGCACCGCGAGCAACTGGCCCTGCTCACGCACGCGGGTCTTGCGCGTGATGTCGATATCCAGGTCGTCTTCCGGCCGCGCCATCCGGCGCAGCAGGTTCTGCTTCTGGTCGACCTCACCACCGCGCGTCGTCAGCACGACGAGAAAGCCGATGAAGACCAGGGCGAAGACCCCGGTTGCGAGGAAAAAATCCATTACTTCACCTCACATTCGGCTGCATTTCGATGCGGTAGCCGGCGGCCGCCACACGATCGGTGTACATCGAGCGGACCCCGGTATGGCGAAACTGGCCGAGCACCTTGCCGCCCTGCCCTACCCCGGTGCGCTTGAACTCGAACAGGTCCTGCATCATGACCATGTCACCTTCCATCCCGGTGATCTCGGAGATCTTCATCAGTTTGCGGGTACCGTCGGACAGGCGGCTGACGTGGACGATGATATTGAGGGCGGAGGCGATTTGCTGGCGCATCGCGCGCTGCGGAATCGAGGCGCCCGACAACAGCATCATCATCTCGAGGCGCTGGATCGCATCGCGCGGTGTATTCGCATGGACCGTACAGATGGACCCGTCATGACCGGTCGACATCGCCTGGAGCATGTCAAACACTTCGCCGCCACGGACCTCGCCGACGATAATCCGGTCGGGGCGCATACGCAGGCAGTTCTTGACCAGCTCGCGCTGGGTGACTTCGCCCTTGCCTTCGACGTTGGGCGGGCGGGTCTCGAGGCGGACGACGTGCGGCTGCTGGAGCAACAGCTCGGCGGAATCCTCGATCGTCACAATCCGCTCGTCGACCGGCACGAATGACGAGACGCAGTTGAGCATCGTCGTTTTGCCCGAGCCGGTGCCGCCGCAGACCAGCATGTTCAGGCGCGCCTTGACGATCGCCTGGATGAACTCAACCATGTCGGTGGTCAGCGTCTCCTTGTCGACCAGGTCGTCGATCAGGAAGCGCTTTTTGCCGAAACGCCGGATCGAGAGCGACGGCCCGTCGAGGGCGAGCGGTGGAATAATCGCGTTGATACGCGAACCGTCGGCCAATCGCGCATCGACCATCGGCGAGGATTCGTCGACGCGGCGGCCGACCTGGGAGACGATTCGATCGATAATCAGCATCAGATGCTGGTTGTCGTTAAAGCGCACGTCGGTCAAATAGAGTTTGCCCTGGCGTTCGACGTAAACCTGGTTGGGGCCGTTGACCAGGATATCGCTCACGTCGTCGTCCCACAGCAGCGGCTCGAGAGGTCCAAGGCCGAGCAGCTCGTTTTTGATTTCCTCGACCAGGCGGGCGCGATCGGTGTCGGTGAGCAGGCGCCCCTCTTCATTGAGGATCTCCGTGATCGCCTGCGTCACCTTGGTCGACGCCATGTTCTGTTCGAGGCTTTCCAGCCGCGAAACGTCGAGCGATTCGAACAGCCGGTTGTGGACCGCCAGCTTGAGTTGCTGGAAGCCGTCGGCCATCGTGTCGCGCGGGCGCCGCTGCGTGCTGCCGATCAGAGTGGTGCGCGCGGCGGGTTGCGTGGATTGCGCCGTCTGCGAGGAGATTCGTTCGACCAGTTTCATCGATTACACCTTCAGGCGCGTCCGCCCAGAGCAGATAAGAGTCTTGCTACGAGTCCCCCACTGGTTTCCGCCGCCACCTCCCCGCCAATTGCCAGCCGCCGTGCCAGGTCCTCAATCGAACGGGCCAGGGCGGAACCCTGGCCGACCTGCCATAAGTCCTGCGCGCGCAGCTGGATACGCTCGAGGATTTTTTCATCACGTGGAATCTTCGTATAGATCGGCCGGCCCAGGGTATGCGTGATCTGTTCCTCGGTGATCGGATGATGGGCCATGAACCGGCTCAGGATAAAGTTCGGTTCGACCCCCGACAGTCCCAGCCGTCCGAACAGATCGACAAACCGCCACGCGCAGCGCGCCGCGGCGATCGACTGGTCGAGCAGATAGAACAGATGATCGGAGCGCTCCCACGCGGCGACCACGTTCTCGTCGATATAGCCGCCGCAATCGACCACCACGAAATCAAATAGCTGGCGCAGCAATTCGAGTACCGACCCGATTACCTTGTCCGAAACCAGCTCGCTGTCCTCGATTCGTTTGGGCGCGGCGAGCACGTAAATGCCCGACGGATGCTTGGTCAGGGCCGATTCGAGCTGGATCGAATCGAGCTTGCGGTCGCCTTCGCACAACTGCATCACGGTGCGCTCGGGCTCCAGATTCAGAAACACCGCGAGCGCCCCGGTCTGCAAATCCAGATCGACCGTGGCCACGCGTTTGTTGAGCGTGTAACGCAGCGCCAGGGCCAGATTGCCCGCCAGACTGGTAACGCCGACACCGCCCACCGTGCTGACCATCGAGACGATGATGCCGCCACTCTGGCGCTCGGCGCGGCGCCGGGTCTCGCTAATCTTGAGCAGCGCACGAGTGGCGTCGCCCGCGTCGAGCGGCAGGAACAGGAGTTCGTCGGCGCCAGCACGCAGGATCCGGCGCATCAGCACCGGCGACCGTTCGTGGGCCAGCGCAAAGAGCATCGGCCGCGGTTCGATTTCGGCCTGGGCCTGCAGGTAGTTTAGCGAGGCCTCCTCATTGCCGCCGTTGAACAGCACCATCGTAACGTCCGGCGGCGGACCGCCGTTGAAGGCGCCGCCGGGCGCCGTCTCGAGGATCTCGAGGGGCGGATCGCCAAGCGCGGTGAGCGCGGCCTTGACCTCGGCACGCCGGTCTTCGGCTTCGCCGACCAGCAGAACTCTGATCGCGCCACGGCGCGCCTCAACTTTTGATCCAAGCACTGGCACCAGATAGCTCCTGCCTGTTCTCCCCTCCTAGAATCGGGGCCGGCTGGCATCCGCCGGAGTAATTTCACGAGTCCGAATTTCCGAGGCGGTCATCGGACTCCGATCCGTCGGCAAGGCTACCTGCCCGTTATCCGGCAGAGGCGAAACGATCTGCGGGGTCACGCTCATCACCAAGTCAGTCTGATTCTCCTGATATGACGTACTCTTGAATAGCATGCCAATATAGGGGAGGTCGCCAAGGTACGGGGTTTTCTGCACATTCGAGGTCTTGGTATGCAGCAACAGGCCCGCGATGATCAGCGTCTGGTTGTTCCTCAGGCGGACGTAGGTCTCGGCCCGGCGGGTAACGAATGCCGGCACTGTGAAACCGAACAAATTGACGCCGTGAGAATAGTCGGGCTGCGAAACTTCGGGCTTCACGCGCAGGCCGATAATGTCACTGCCGATCACCGTCGGGACGAAGATCACCGAGGTGCCGAATTGCTTGAACTCGATTGAGGTGTTGAGGGCCTGCGAGATAACGATCGGAATCTCACCGCCCGAGAGAAATTCGGCCTTCTCACCCGAATTCGCCAGCAGATGCGGCTCGGCCAGAATCTTGGCCAGGTTGTGCTCCTCGAGGGCTTCAAAAAAGGTCTGGGTCTGAACGTTGGAATTACCCGCCGCCAGACCATAGTTCACGTTGGTCGACAGCAGCAGCGGAATCAGCGTGCCGGGCGACGGCAGCGTACCGGTCGCGGTAGTGGTAGTGGTCACCGCGCTCGGCGAGCCGGCCCCGAACACTTGCGTCGCGGTCAGGTTCGAACTGCCGGTGTACTGCGTCGCGACCTGGCCGCCGAGGCCGACCAGCGACACGTTGTACTTGGGCAGGGCGAAGCTCCAGTTGATACCCTGACCTTCAATCCGGTTACGATCGAGTTCCGCCACGATCACGTTCAGCATCACCTGTTGCGGCCCAAACGGATCAACGCGGATCTGGCGTTCGTCGTACTGGCCGCGATTATCCCATACCGCCAGCGTGGTGAAGCCTTCTTTATGGCCGATCAGGTTGATCTGGTAGGGATTGATCACCTGAACGTCCGCCACTCCGGTGTCGGCGATCGAAATTCGCCTGATGCGCCGCGCGAAATCGTAAACTCGCGAACTCCCGGCAGACAGGTCAACCACGTCGTTGGGCAGATAATGCGTTCCGCCGTTGATCGACTCGCCCCGCGTGGGCGCCATGGGGTCGGATTTGTAGTTCTGGGGCGGGTTCTGATCCGGGTTCGTGATGATCGACTGGCTCGGCATCACAGAGCCGCTGTACATGCTGTCTTTGGTGTAAGTCGAAGGGGCGGGTGTCTGCGGCAGGCTCGCGCCATTCGCCGCCATCATAACCGGAGCGGGGGCTGGCGCCGCAGCAGGCATCGGGGCGGGCACCGGCCGCAGCTCGATTCCGCCGCTTCCACTTCCCGCGCTGCTGGCGATGAGCGCCGGCGCGGGGCTCGCCGGACTCGCGGCGGGCGCCGTTGCGCCAATCGCCGCCGCGGTCATCGCGGCCGCGCCGCCGACCGGAGCTAGGGCCGCACCCGCGGCGTCATCGGCACTCGAAGCGGCCATCGCCGGCTTCGCGACGACCGGCTCCGCGATCACCGGACCGCTGCCCGAATCAAGCGCGGCGACCGCACTCGACCGATCCGCCGAGCTGCCAAAGCTGGAGCTGCCGAGCGGCGTCGGCATCTTGCCCGGCGCGAGCGGATCGGCGCTCGGACCCTTGATCGAGTTGACTTGAATTTTGTAGACGACCTGCTCGCCGTCGGCCGACTTGACCGAGATCTTCCAGCTCCCCGCCTCGGTGCCGAGCAGAACCAGGCCGCCCGACGGATCGCTATGAACGATCATGGCGTTGGGATTGCTGACCACATGCACGGCGGGCGTCGCATCTTTACTGACATCCTTGATGACGAAGCTCTCGCCGGCGTTGAGCGTGACCGAAACCTCGCGCGCCGGTGGCTTGGCTTCCGAGGCGTTGACGAATCCCGCCGCGAAAATTAAAAGGCCGACCCCCCCGAGCAACGAACGAATCAGTCGCTTGCCGCTTTCTGCCTTCATTGATTTCACCTCAACCTTCTTCCCGCCAGCCTCAAGGTACATCGATCGTTCTGGAACGGGGCCCCGTGTATCCGGGAGCCACCATGACCGGTGCGACGCCGCGGCCCAATCCGGCCGTATCCAGCGGATCCGGGGCGAGCGAACCAGGCGCCAGCGGCGCGGGCGCGCCCGCCGACGGGACTGTCGATCCGGCCATCCGGGCGCGCCGGTCAGCAACCGCCCCGGGCGCGTCTGGGCGGTCCGTTTCCGCCGACCGACCGGCTGGAGTCGCCGCGGGAAACACCGCGGTGGCGTCGATAAAACTTTCTGGACTGGCCGCCGCCGCGGAGCCGCCGTCGGACCCAATCAGGTTAGCGCTGGAATCTGCCGGCGGCGCCGCATTGCCGCCGGAAGGCGCTTTGACAAAGGATACGTGCTCGCTGGTTTTGCCGTCGCGGAGCACCTCAACGTCGACCGGCTTGGGTTTGCGCGGCGCGTACCCGTGTTGCGGCGCCATTACCGGAATTAGCGCCGCGGGCTGCGCCCCCAGCAATTGCGCCATGTCGATTCCGCCGGTGACGACCAGGTTCTTGTCTTCGTAATTGCGCATCGCGAGCCGCAGCGCCCCTTCATGGCTGGCGAGCGTGAGGCGCTCGGCCTGATCGGGCGTCACCAGCATCGTCACGACTCGCACCGGTTGGGGCTTGTCGTTGACCTGTTCAATATCCTGCGCGGTCGCCAGCACTTCGACGTTCTGCAAAACAATCTTGGCCAGCGGCTTGTCGCCGGAGGTCACCGAGACCAGGACGTCAACATGGGTATGCGGCAGCACGAAGCCCGAGATATCGCTGACCTCGTCAACCGGCACTGAGAGTGCGCGCATGCCTACCGGAATCAAGAGCGGCAGCACGCCGGCGTTTTTATCACCGCCGAAGAGGCGACTCTGCACGATCGGTTCGTTTTCGACGAAACTGCTCTTGGTAAATTGATTCATCAGCGCGGCGGTGTCGGTGAACGACCCGGGCGGAATTGAATCGCGAGACCAGCGCACGGTCTTGACGCTGGATGGATCGAGCTTGGTGCCGATACCGAGGTCGTGCGCGGCGACCACGATGTCGACCGACTGGACCATCGCCTCCTGGACCTCGGTTTCGCGCTTTTTGAGCTGGGTGTAGACCACCATTGCGGCAACCAGCGCCGCAAGCCCCGCCAGCAAGACGAAAATGATCGGTCGTTTCATCTATCCCCTCCCCCACCCGAACGCACCCAGCCCGCCGGGTCAATATCTGAAAAAACCAGACCGCGCCTACTCCGCCATAGCGGTCTCTGAACTGGTCAACTTAGTTGGAAAATTAATGCCAAGAAATGAACTGCCCAAAACCAGTTGGCTCGACGGTATCGTATAAGTGATATTGACCGTCACCGAGGTGCCGAAATTACGCAGCGTTGGCGTGCAACTGGACGCCGGCGTCGGCGTGGCCGTGCAGCTCGTCGAGCTTGCTGAATTGGTCGAGGTTGCGTTGTTGGAGTTCGTTTCGGTGATTGAGATGGCCAGCGCGTTACCGCACGAGGAGGGCGTAGTAATCGTGGGCGATCCGACCACCGTCATGTAAGTCGCCACCTCTGAGTCGGTGGCACAGACATTAACGGCCGCCCAGCGGGCGCCCTGGTAATTCATCTGGCCCAGCGACAGCGCCGCTTCACCGATAATCGCGAGCTGCACGGCGACGAACAAAACAATCATCGCAACCGTCAGAACCAGCGCGAACTCGACCGCGGCTTGCCCGCGGCCGGGGCGTGAGAGTAGCGCGCCAGCGTCGGCGCGAGGCTTCGTTAGCCTTTGGAGCCACTTCGAGATCATGAGGTCGCGTTCCATATTATACTCGATGATCGCTCGCCCTTTATGACCAATCGATCGCCCCGATCCGAAAGTTCAATAGATCTTCCCCACGTGCCACAACTCTATTGAGAGCCTTCAGTTCTATTGAGAGCCTTCAGTCGACGCCCAATTTACGCTCCATAGACGATTGTAAGCAAATATACCGCCGTGCATTGACTGAAATTTTCCAAACGCTCCCCTAAACCGCTCCGCCTAACCAAATTCGCCCCGCTCACCACCGGCGCCCGATCGTCAAGCTGAGACCCCTGCCAAGCCCGCAGCGTATGCTCATCCTCGTGAGATCCAGCCTACACCGATTCCCGTCCGCGTTGAATTCGCTTGCGAATCCAACGCCATCGGTCGCATCGAAGGCTGCGCAATCCTCGCTCTTTTGATCGACTATGATGCGAGCCAAACGTCGATGGTCTGCCATTCGACCATCGAATTGATGGTATTGCCCATAGTCTCGTAAGTCACAAATACCAAAATTGCTACTGCCGCCAGGATGAGAGCGTACTCGGTCATCGTTTGACCCCGAGCATTCGCGCGGAAGCGCTCGCGCAGCGTTAAGAATGGCCCTAAGAGGTTTTTGATCACGCGGTTGCCAACCTCCGAGTCCTGATCATTGCGATTCCGCATCTCTTGGTTCATGGCATTCACTCCAATTAATGGTATCGCCTGTCCTTCCAATGTTTCGCTGCCAACTAGCAATTTACAGTCAACGCGGCGCTGCATTAGCATTCAAGACAGCGCCTCTGGGATTACAAGCGATCCTATTCTCGGTTCGAATCCTGTGTCAACTATTGGTGATTATAGCTTTAAGCTGTTATTTTATTCTTTAATCAGTTATATTAGGTTTATTATGCCCAACGTCGGGCAATGAAAGCAGCTATCTGACGCGTTTGCATATCTACGGACGCTTGGATGGATTTTGTGTCGACACTACCCGGCACATGTGCACCGATAACTACCGCCGTCGCGTTCACGGCCACTTGCGGTGCGCGGATTCCGAGCACGCTGGTCAGCAGCCGGACTTTGCGCGATATCGAGATCGTCAAGGTGCGGTCGTCGGCGCCGACCGTGGTCGAGGTAATTTCGGCCGCCTGGAGACCGCTCTGACGGGCGAAAAAGTCCGCGGCGTTGATAGCCACCGCGGGGTTCGCCGGAAGATATACGGCTCCGGCCAGCACGGCCGCATCGGCACTCTTCTGCAATTGCAGCCAGTTGAAGTAGAGCACACCGATATCGGTGCCGAAGGCGATCATCGCAATCAGGGTCGGCAGAGCTAACGTCAGGATCACCGCCGTCTGTCCCCGGCCAAAGCGAACTGAGTGATTCATCTATTACAGACCTCATCAAGGCTCGGAGAAAATTCGCGATGGCGTGGCTTGAACCGATGCGCCGCCGCGCGCGCCGGGAGGAATCGAAGGGGCACAAATTCCGTTCGACCAAGCCGACAAGGTTAAGCATCTCTGATGCCACGATCGGGGATGACTCGTTTATCGTGATCGTAGGCTTTGGCAACTCATAGTTCGCGCAATAGTAACGTAGCGTTGCGGCTACGCAACAAATGTGATTTTGGTGATTAAAGACTAAAAATTACAACAAAACGGCCCATAGCTGATCATGAAACTCATTTGACGAGCGATGAGGAAAGGTCAGAGGCGAAGCCGGAAGTTCGGCTGATACGAGTAGGCTCCGAGCGGCCGATTTGGCGGATCG
Organism: Binataceae bacterium (SeqCode); assembly: GCA_035534935.1. GTDB lineage: Bacteria > Desulfobacterota > Binatia > Binatales > Binataceae > JADMIL01. Next base: position 30,247 of record DATLRA010000047.1, on the reverse strand, counting down.
AGTGGGATAACTGACCGGAGGCTAACTCGCGATCAGCGATTGATTGAAGTGTGCCGGGAGAAAAATTGTTGCTGGAGCTGGCGATGCGATCGGGCCGGGCGGGGTCGTTGCCCCGCGCCGGCCGGTTACAAGGATTAGGAGGTCGACAGCGACGAGTCGATCTTGTTCACCAGCGAGCCGATGTCCTGGCCCATGACCTCGTAAGTCACGAACACAACAATCGCGACCGCCGCCAGGATGAGCGCGTATTCCGTCATCGTCTGACCCTTGCTCAGGCGCTTGCCCATTTCGCGCGCCTTCACGTACATCCGTGATACGATCTCCATCTTGAATCCTCCGCTGATTACGGGTGTATTTTAGGTACGCGGTTGAACCGCGCCTCCCGCGATAGGAGTGTTCTAAAGCAGATACCGTACCAGACGATTTAGCCCCACTCCGAGGGTAATACGCTAGTGTAGCTGCCGTTGCAGTGCGTTGTGGTGCACTTCCACCACGAATCATGTTGCCTGTGCGCAACAGAAGCAAGAAAAAGCCACAAATTTTTGTGGTGAAGAGAGTGGACGAGCCTAAACTCGAACTTGGGACGCGCTTGACGCATGATCGCCCGTAGCATCGACCGGTCGTCTGCGCGCGTCAGGAGCGCAGCAGGATCGACGATATCCCGCCAATCAGCTGCATCGCCAAAACAAGTGTGGCGGGAATCAAAATTCCCGCCGCATAGCCGTGCTCTACCACCCGGTTAAGGGCTCGAATCAGGAACCGCTGAGCGAACTATCGACCGTATTGACCAGCGAGCCGATATCCTGACCCATGACTTCGTAGGTCACGAACACGACGATCGCGACCGCGGCCAGAATCAGTGCGTACTCCGTCATGGTCTGACCCTTGGTCAACTTGGTGCGACGCTCGCGAGCATGCAGGCAAAATGCGGTGAAACGATCTATTCTTATTGCCCCCAGATGTAGCGCTCGATGAGCGCAAAAATTCTCGGTACGCAACCTTCGACTCGGCGCAAATCCACGAATCGAAATTATACCATCCATACAAGGCAACGTAATCGAAATATCGTTCACTTGAGCCGAATTGGCTGGCCATGAGTAAACTAACAAGAGCAGGAATTCACGTCAAGACCGAAATCGCGTGAATTATCTAATCTATTCTTACCTGTGACAATGTTAAATAGGCTATATTATGATATATTACACCATTGGCGTGGCGTGGCGTGCAAGTTCCTGAAGGCTCACGATCAGCGCTGGGCGAGATCGATCTGATCGCCCACCGCAGTGCCGCTGGCCGCTGTCGCACCGGCCGCGAGCTCGAGCGCGCGGCGCGCCCGAAAGACCATCGCGGAGACCCGCCAGGGTCGCAAGCGATGACTGATATGCACGACGACGTTATGGCGATCGAGAAACACGATGTCGATCGGGAAGCGCATGAAGAACATGTGCATCCACATAAATGGATCGAGCCGGCCGCGCGCGAAGAGCATCCCGGCGCCGTCGGCAAGGCCGTCGCGCCCGAGCAGGCCGCGACTGTGCCCGGCGAGGCCGCCGGCGTCCTCGAGGTGCGCACAGAGCACCGTGCCCCGGGTTCGATTGATCGCGCGCAGCGCCGTGATGCCGATGGATTCATGGGTAGTTGGCTCCATGGTCGCCCTCCCCTTCGGGGATCGTATCTGGGTGCAATTGTTGGCCGCGCGCCATCACGGTATCAAGACGATTTGAGTGGCCGTAGAGTCTCGGCGCGGTGTCCGGCCCGATGGCGCGCCCATCTCAGTTAGGTTTCGGGCCCATCGATATATTAGAATTTGGCTGGTTCGATGGCCTACCTGCCGATATTTATGGAGCTAGCGGGACGGAGCTGCGTCGTGATCGGCGGCGGCGCGGTTGCCGAGCGCAAAGTGCAAGCATTGCGCGCGGCAGGGGCGATCGTCACGGTGGTGAGCCCGGCGGTCGGCGCGGGCCTGGCGGCGCTCGCCGACGCGGGCGCGATCATTCACCTGGCGCGCGAGTACCGGCCGGGCGATCTGGCCGGGATGGCGCTCGCGTTCGCGGCCACCGGCGACCTCGCAACCGAGCGCGGGGTGGCGGCGGAGGCGGCGGCGGCGGGTATCCCCATCAATGTCGCGGACGTGCCGGAGTTGTGCAGCTTTATGGCGCCGGCGGTGATGCGGCGCGGCGGTCTGCAGATTGCGGTTGCGACGGGCGGCGCGAGTCCGGCCCTGGCGGGTGTGATCCGCGCCGAGTTGGAAGATCGCTATGGACCCGAATATGAATTGATGATCGATCTGATGGCGGCGGCGCGCGGGTGGCTGCGCGTCACGCTCGGCGACGCCGGCGAGCGCGGCCCGCGCCTGATCGCGTTGGCCCGGTCGGGCCTGCGCGACGCGCTGGGGCACGGCGATTTCGACCTGGCCGACGACGCGATGCGCCACGCGGTGGGCGTCGGGCTGGCCGAACTCGGCTATGATCGCGTACGCTGCGAGGCCGCGCTGCGCGAACTCGGCGTCGCGATCGTCGGCGCGGCCGCGAGCGCACGCGGAAACGGACGATGACGCTCCGCCAGCAATCGGGATGGCCAAGGACCCGAGATGCTCAAGGACCTGAGCTTTCCAAGAACCTGAATTTTCAATGATCACCGATTGGATCATCGCCGCATTGATCTGCTACGCCCTCTCGGTGGCGGGCTTCGTAATGGAGCGCGCGGGCGTGCGCGGGCGGCGGGCGGACTGGGCGACCGGATTGCTCGGCGCGGGCGCGGCGATGCAGACCGGCGACCTGATCATGCGCGGCCTGCAGGCCGGAAATATCCCGGTGACCAATATCGCGCAGTCGCTGGAATTTCTGGCCTGGCTGACGACGCTAGCGGGTATCGTGCTGATCGTGCGCTGGCGCATGCGGGTGATCGGAGCCTTCGTCTCATCGATTGTACTAATCACGCTGGGGGTGGCCGGCGCGATGTCGCGCCGGGGGCGAATCGTGATGCCGCGGAGCCTGCGCAGCGCATGGCTGCCGGTGCATGTGACGCTGGCGCTGGCCGGTTACGCCCTGTTTGTGCTGGCTGCCGGGGTGAGTATCGTCTACCTGGTTTACGAAAAGCGGCTCAAGGCCAAGCGGCCGCTAGTGCCGGCCGACGAACGCACGCCGAGCCTGGAGAAGCTCGATCGGATCAACTATCGGCTGCTCGGCTGGGGCTTCGTGATGCTGAGTCTGGCGATTGTCACGGGCGCGATCTGGGCCGACGCGACGTGGGGCCATTTCTGGTCGTGGGAGCCGCAGGAGTCGTGGTCACTGGTGCTGTGGATGCTCTATGCGGCGCTGCTCGAATCGCGCCTGACGGTGGGCTGGCGCGGGCGGCGCGCGGCGGCGCTGACGATCGCGGTGTTCACGGTGCTGGTCGGATCGTTCCTGGGGATGCGCCTGGCGACGCCGGGCAAGCATGGGGGGAATTTCGGTTAGGGCGATGCGTGAGACGCTGTTCATCGTGGGCGTGAACCATCGCACGGCACCGGTTGCGGTGCGTGAGCGGCTGGCCTATGCCGAGGGCGAGATCGCGGCGGCGCTGGCGCGGCTGAAGGCTTTCGGGCCGGCGATCAGCGAGGTGGCGCTGCTCTCGACCTGCAACCGGGTGGAGATTATCGGCGTGGGGCAGAGCGCCGCGGTGGCGGGCGCCCAGGCGCGCGGCTTTCTGGCCGCCGATCGCGGCGTGGCGGCGGAGGCTTTCGGGCCGGCGCTCTATGCGCATGAGGGGCGCGCCGCCGTGCGCCATCTGTTCCGCGTCGGCGCGAGTCTCGATTCGATGGTGGTGGGCGAGCCGCAAATTTTAGGCCAGCTCAAGGTCGCCTACGCGCAATCGGCCGAGGCGGGGACCGCCGGCCTGGTGATGCATCGCGCGTTCCACAAGGCCTTTGCGGTGGCCAAGCGGGTGCGCAAGGCGACGCTGATCGGCCACGGATCGGTCTCGGTCAGCTCGGCCGCGGTCAGCCTGGCAGGCAAGATATTCGACACTTTGGCGGACAAGACGGTGCTGCTGATCGGCGCGGGCCAGATGGCCGAGCTGACGGCGCGCAATTTGAAGCGCCTGGGAATCGAGTCGCTGCTGATTACCAGCCGCACCTTTGACAACGCGGCCGCGCTGGCGCGCGAACTGGGCGGCACGGCCGTGCCGTTCGACAACTTCAGGCCGTGCCTGAAGCTGGCCGATGTGGTGATCGGATCGATCGCGACGGCCCGCGCGGTGCTCGGACCCGAGGATTACGAGGGCGTGATTCGCGAGCGGCGCTACCGGCCGGTGTTCCTGATCGACCTGGGCGTGCCGCGCAATTTCGACGCGCGCCTGCATGCGATGGAAAACGTCTACCTCTACGATATCGACGATCTGAGCGCGGCGGTGCAGGAGTCGCGCGGCGAGCGCGAGCGCGAGGCGGGCAAGGCCGGGGAGATCGTCGAGCTCGAGGTCGAAGGCTTCCTGAAATGGCTCGACGGGCTCGACCTGGTGCCGGCGATCAAGGATATCCGTTCGAGCGTCGAGCAGTTGCGCGACGGCGAACTCGCGCGCCATCGCGCATGGCTGGCGGGACTTGAGCCGGCCGCGCGCGAACGGATTGAGGCGCTGACGCGCGGGCTGGTCAACAAACTGTTGCATCGGATTCTGTCGGGCCTGCGCGAGGGGCGCGGCGGCGCGGCCGACGGCGTGCATGCGGCGGAGATTGCGCGGCGGCTGCTCAGCAGCGAGTTGGCGGTGGCCGGCGACGGGTTTGACGACGACCCGGACGACGACGAGGAATTCTGATGAGGCGCCGGGCGCAGTGACGGCCTTGCGCTTGCGAATCGGATCGCGGCCGAGCGCGCTGGCGCTGGCGCAAGCCGGACTGATCAAGGCGCGGCTGGAGGCGGCGGTCGACGGCCTCGCCGCGGAGATCGTCGCGATCAGCACCAGCGGCGACAAGCTGACCACGGCGTCGCTCGCGCAGATCGGCGGCAAGGGGCTGTTCATCCGCGAACTCGAGCAGGCGCTGGCCGACGGGCGTATCGACCTCGCGGTGCATTCGATGAAAGACCTGCCGGCGATCCTGCCAGCGGGCTACCGGATTGCGGCGGTGCCGGCGCGCGAAGATCCGCGCGACGCGCTGCTCACGCGCGCGACGGGAGGATGGCGGGAGCTGGAACGCGGAGCGCGGCTCGGCACCTCGTCCACGCGGCGGCGGATGCAGGCGGTGCGCTGGCGTCCCGACCTCGCGATCGAGCCGCTGCGCGGCAACGTCGATACGCGGATCGCGCGGCTGGTGGCCGGCGACTACGACGCGATTATCCTCGCGCTGGCGGGGCTGCGGCGGCTGGGCAAAATCGACGAACTCGCACGCCACGGAATCACGATCGAGCCGCTCGACGAGCGCGAATTCATTCCGTCGGGCGGCCAGGGCGCCTTGGCGATCGAGGCGATCGCGAGCGCGGCGCCGGCGGCGAACGGTCCGGACGGCCGCACCAGCGTTGGCGCGATCGGCGGTTCGCGGGCGATCGATGCGGCGGTGGCGGCGCTGAACGATCCGCGCGCGATGGCCGAGGTCGCGGCCGAGCGCGCGATGCTCGCGACGATCGGCGCGTCGTGCGTCTCGCCGGTCGGGGTGCGCGCAAGTGCCGACGGCGCGACGATCACGATCCGCACGATCCTCTTCAGCGCCGACGGCGGGCGGAGCCTGACCGAGGAGCTGACGGCGGCCTGCGTCCTCGACCGGACCGGCGCCCCCGGAACTTCCGATGAAGCAGCCGCAATCGGCGTGGCGCTCGGCGAGCGGATGCTCGCGCGCGGCGCCCGCGACCTAATCGGCGAAGCGACCTGAGGAGTTTCCGCGCAAGTAAAGTCGTCATTCTGAACGAAGTCTCCGCAGTGAAGAATCCCGGGATTCTTCGCTGCACTCAGAATGACAAAATGGGCGTTCTGCAGAGGTTCCATGAATCCGTCATGCAATCCAACGCGTCATGCAAGCTAAGCGGCGATGCAATCTGACTACTTATGAGTGAAGCGCGCGGCAGAGTTTTTCTGGTCGGCGCGGGGCCGGGCGCGCCCGACCTGATCACGATGCGCGGCGCGGCGGTGCTGGGGCGCGCCGAGGTGGTGGTCTACGACTACCTGGTGAGCGCGGAAATTCTGCGTCTGGCGCCGGGCGGCGCGCGGCGGATCTACGTTGGCAAAAAGGGCGGCGGCGCGCGCGTCGCGGAGCAGCCCGAGATCAATCGCCGGCTGATCGAAGAGGCCCGCGCGGGCCGTATCGTGGTGCGCCTGAAGGGCGGCGATCCGTTTATCTTCGGCCGTGGCGGCGAGGAGTGCGAGGCGCTGGCCGCGGCGGGAATCGAGTATGAAGTGGTGCCGGGCATCAGCTCGGCGATCGCGGCGCCGGCGTTTGCCGGAATTCCGCTGACCCATCGCGAGCGCGGATCGTTCGTGATCTTCGTCACCGGGCATCAGGAGGCCGCGAACGATTCCGCCGGGGGGATTCCGTGGGAGGATCTCGCGCGCGCGGCGCGCGGGCGCGGCACGATCGTGATCCTGATGGCGACGGCGCGGATGCGCGAGAACCTGGCGCGGCTGGCGACGGGCGGTCTTGGGCCCGCGACGCCGGCGGCGGCGATCCAATGGGGCACGACGGCCGCGCAACGGAGCGTGATCGCGACGGTGGCGACGCTGGCCGATGAGGCGGCGCGCGCGGCGATCGGGTCGCCGGCGGTGATCGTGGTCGGCGAATGCGCGGCGCTGGGCGCCGAGTTGCGCTGGGCCGAGCGGCTGCCGCTGTTCGGCCGGCGGATCGTGGTGACGCGGGCCGGCGGCGGCGCGGCCGAGTTTGCCGCGCGGCTGCGAGCGGAGGGCGCGGAGGCGATCGAATTTCCGGTGATCGCGACGGCGCCGCCGACGAGTTACGAGGTGCTCGATCGCGCGATCGCCGAGCGCGGCGCGTTTGACTGGATAATCTTCACCAGCGCGGTCGGAGTCGCGAGTTTTTTCGATCGGATGCGCGCGACCGGGCACGATCTGCGCGAGATTGGCGCGGCGGCGATCGCGGCGATCGGTCCGGCGACGGCGGCGCGGGTGGCGGAATACGCGCTCACGGTCGCGGCGGTTCCGGCCGAGTATCGCGCGGAGGCGCTGATCGGCGCGCTCGGGCCGGAACGGATCGCCGGGGCGCGGATCCTGATTCCGCGAGCCGAGGTGGCGCGCGAAATCCTGCCCGAATTGCTGATCGCGCATGGCGCGCGCGAGGTGATCGTCGCGCCGGCCTACCGGACGATCCCGGCGGCGGGCGGGGCGGACGCGGATCGCATACGTGCGCTGGCCGCGGCGGGCGCGATCGATCTGGTGACCTTTACCAGCTCGAGCACGGTGACCAACTATTGCGCGAGCGCGGGCGCGCCGCCGGTCGGGCTCAAGGCGGCGGCGATCGGTCCGATTACGGCGGCGACGGCGCGCGCGCATGGCTTCACCGTGGTGGCCGAGCCGGCGCACTATACGGTCGCGGCGCTGGCCGACGAAATCGTTCGCTACTTCGCCGGAATGCCCGACGCGCCGGCGTGATCCCCGACCGGCGCGAATCCGCGGCGCGCGCGGGGATCGTCAAGCGGGCGCGGCGCGCGATATAATACGCGGCGAATCCCGCATCCCACGGGGGGAACCGCCGATGGCATTTCCGATCAATCGACCGCGCCGGCTCAGGCGCACCGACGCGCTGCGCCGGATGATCCGTGAGACACGGCTGGCGCCCGAGGATTTTATCCAGCCCTATTTCGTCTGCCCCGGACGCGACGTGAAAAAGCCGATCGGCGCAATGCCGGGCGTGGCCCAGTTATCGGTCGACAACGTGGTCCGCGCGGCGCGCGAAACTTTTGCGGCGGGCGTGCCGGCGATAATCCTGTTCGGGATTCCGGCGCGCAAGGACGCGGTCGGCAGCGAGGCCTGGAACGATCGCGGCGAGGTCCAGCGCGCGATCGGCGAGATCAAGGAGCAGGTGCCGGGGCTGGTTGTGATCACCGACGTCTGCATGTGCGAATACACCGATCATGGCCATTGCGGCGCGATCAGCGGCGGCGACGTCGACAACGACGCGACGCTCGATCTGCTGGTGCGCGAGGCGTTGTCGCATGCGCGGGCGGGCGCCGATATCGTCGCGCCGTCGGACATGATGGACGGGCGGGTCGGCGCGATTCGCACGGCGCTGGACGAGGCGGGCTTCAGCGCGACGGCGATCATGGCCTACTCGGCGAAGTTCGCGTCGGCGTTTTACGGACCGTTTCGCGAGGCGGCCGAGTCGGCGCCGCAATTCGGCGATCGGCGCTCGTACCAGATGGATCCGCCCAACGGCGACGAGGCGATGCGCGAGGTCGCGCTCGATCTCGACGAGGGCGCGGATATCGTGATGGTCAAGCCGGCGCTGCCCTACCTGGATTTGATCTACCGCGTGAAGCATGAATTCAACGTGCCGGTCGCGGCCTACAATGTGTCGGGCGAATACGCGATGATCCGCGCGGCGGGAATCAACGGGTGGATCGACGAGGAGCGCGCGACGCTCGAGGTGCTGACGTCAATCAAGCGGGCGGGCGCCGACATGATCCTGACGTATTTCGCCACCGACGTAGCCCGGCGCCTGAAGTAGCGGCGTGCGATCGACGCGGAGGCCGGATCACGGGATAAAATGAAAATTAAAGTCATCGTCCATGAGGCTGAGGAAGGCGGATTTTGGGCGGAGGTTCCGGCGATTGCAGGCTGTGCAACACAGGGGGACTCGTTCGAGGAGCTTTTGAAAAATCTTTACGAGGCGGTCGATGGATGCCTCTCGGTGGAGATAGAAACTCCGCAGTCGGGCGGCAACGTTCGGGTATTTGAAATCATCGTATGAAGCCGTCTCGGGCAAAGATTTCAGTAAACTTCTCGAGCAGAACGGCTGGACTTTGCGCCGCGTCGCAGGCAGCCATCACATCTTTACCAAGGATGGATCTGCCGTTCGGCTCTCGGTTCCAATCCACGGCAACAGGCCATTGAAGATCGGCCTTCAGAAACATCTCGCAAACCTTGCCGGCCTCACTGATAAGGATTTTGAGTAGCGGAGCGAGCCGCGACCTAGCGGGGCGGGCGCAGGTGCGCGGCGTACCACGGACGCATCGCGGCCAGCGCGCGGCGCTGATGGTAGGCGAGTTCGTCGTCGGGGTAGCGATGCTCGGGGCCGAGCACGCAGCCGGCGCGCGCATGGCATCGCGGGGCGCAATCGGATTCCTGTTCGACGCGATGGGTGAGGCAGCGCGGAATGTCCCATCCGGCGGGATAGGCGACCGCACCGGCCGGACAGGCGGCGAGGCAGCTTTGCGTGACGCATCCCGGACACGGATCGAAGCCGATCGCGGGGCCCGGCGCGTCGAGCTCGCAATCGACGATCAGCGCGGCGCGAAACGCGATCCACGGTCCGAAGCGCGGATGGACGACGACGCCGAGCAGGCTCGGTCCGCCGAGGCCGGCGATCTTCGCCAGTTCGATGAAGTTGAGCGTCACGCCGCCATTGATGAACGGATAGATCGCGGCGCATCGCGCGCCCGCGGCCTGCGCGGCCGGAGCAACCTCGTGCGCGATAATCTCGCGGCTGAAGTCGTCGAGCGGATTGGCCCGCTCGCGCCATCCGGGATGACGATCGGCGTGGTCCGTGAAGGCGTGCCAGAACTCGCCGCCGCCGTTGCCGATCAGGACGATCGATCGCACGGCGAAGGGCACGGCGTCGGCGGGGATTGCCGCGGTGCGGAGCGCGACCGCGACTGCATCGTCGTAGCGCGCGGCGGGAAGCGCGGCGACGAGGTTGAGGCCGTGGGGCGCCGCGGCGCGGCGAATCGCCTCGAGCGGATTGGACAAGTCGAGCATATCGGATCTGCCGGACACCTTACTTAAACGCACGATCGGACGGCTGCACATGCGCTCGACGTTGATCGGCGCGATCAGTCGCCGGCCACCGACACGGCAAAGATGGCACCCTGGTTATGCGTGCCGCCGGCACTCGTCATGCCGTAGAGCGTTTGGTTGATCAGGACCACGTTGTCGAGCGGCTTCTTGCCGTCGGGCTTGCCGGAAAACGAATGGAGCACCGCGTAGCCGGTACCGTCGATCGCGATATGGAAGACCGTGCCACCGCCGTATTGGCCGCCTTTGGCGGTGGTGCCGTAGAGGTCGGGTCCATTGATCAGCAGCGAGCCGTAGGGATTGCGGCCATCGTGCATGCCGGTGCCGAAGGAATGCAGGATGGTGAAGCCGTTGCCGTCGAGGCCCATCGAGAAGACCACGCCGACCCGGTGCGCGCCGCCCATCGTGGTCATCCCGTACATGGTCGAACCGGCGATCGTGACGGAGCCGTGGTCGGTGCTCGCGCCGTCGCGGTCACCGCCTCGGAAATTATGCAGGACGGTATGTCCGCCACCGCCGGGATTGATCGAGAAGATCACGCCCAGGCCGCGGCCACCGCCTTTGCGGGTCATCCCGTAGAGGATCGCGCCGTCGGTCGCCAGGGCGCCGTGTGGGTCGGAGCCGCCGCTCGTGCGGAAGCTGAAGTTACGGCTATAGCCGGTGCCGTCGGGATTGATCTGGTACATCGTGCCGTGGCCGATGCCGCCGGCGGCGGTCATGCCGTACAAAATGTCGCTCAAATCGACCAAGCAGCTATACGGCATCGCGCCGGAAGGCGCATGAAAATTGTGCATGACCGAGTAGTTGGTGCCGTCGGTGCCGATACTGAAGGTGGTGCCGTCGTTGCGGTCGCCGCCCGCCAGGGTGGTGCCGTAGAGCAGACCGCCAACCAGCGTCATCGAGTCGTGGCGCGGATCGGCGCCGTCGTTGGGCTTGCCGCCGAAGCGATGGACCACGTCGTAGCCGGTGCCGTCGGAATTGATCTCGAAGATCACGCCGTCGTGATGTTGGACGGTAGTTGTGGTGCGGCCGAACAGCGTGGTGCCGTCCCAGGTCAGGCTGCCGTTGGGCACCGCGCCGTCGTCGCTCCCGGTATCGCCGAAGGAATAGATCGTATCGTTGACGGGCGCGACGGCCGGCGTGGCCGAGTTGAGCACGGCGGTCGCATCGGCGGCCATCGCGCGGCCGGCTATGCCGCACGGCCCGAGCGCGAGTGCGAGTACGCAGGCGCCGAGGATTGTGATCGCGCGGAGGCGGCGCGGTTTGTGCGAAGGGAACGGAAACATGGATTGTGCGTCAATCATAGGAACTCTAGCGCCAGTTTGATGGGCGGCCCGGGATACGCCGCACGGTGATCGTTGATGATATTATGCCGGTCGCCGAGGCGAACATGCGAGGCCCGCAAACGATGAAATTGATCACGCTCTCTTGAATTAGAAGCAGCCTTGGCGAGTTCTATGCGGAGACGGCTTCCCATACGTCGAGCGCCGACGGTATATCTTCCGTCTACCGCAGCGGCCCCGACTGGCCGCCCGCGGACGCGGGGGCGATCTTAAGCGTCAGAATCGCCGCGCGCGAGCGTATTATAATCGACCGCATTGATGGGTCGGTGCCATCGGGAGAGGGGCATGCGTCGAGGAGCCACCAGTTCGATCGTTCGGTCCTGCCTTATTGCCGCATGCGCCGCGATGGCGGCGGCGGCAGTGATGCTCAATGCGCTGCCCGCCAGCGCCGCGCCGAGTAAAGTTTTCGCCGGCGACACCAAATACCTCTGGTATCATGCCGATTACGCGCTCAACGCCGACGGCACCCACGTTGAGAATCAGGCGTGGGCGGTCAAGGTGCTGACCAAGCAGGGCATCTCGAGCGCCAATGCGGAGTCGGTCAGTTTCAGCGATCAGCTACAGAAGGTGACGATTCTCGAGGCCTATACGCTCAAGCCGGACGGCCGCAAAATCGATGTGCCGGCAGGCAATTTCCAGATTGAGAGCAATACCGGCAAGGCCGGCGCCGCACCGATGTTCTCGGATATCCAGACCGAGACCGTGGCGTTTCCCGATGTCGCGGTGGGCGACACGGTGGTCCTGTCATACCGCTTGACGCAGAAGGAGGCGACCTTCCCGGGGAATTTTTCAGAGATGGAAACATTCTCCAGGTTTGCCATCTACGATGACGTCAAGATCAGTCTGAGCGCGCCGATCTCCCTGGCCGTGCAGGTCTACGCGCGCGGCGTCGATGGCGGCGAGACCCCGACCACCGACGGGCGGCGCCGATGGGTCTGGAGCTATCGCAATCAGACCCTGGCGACGCCCGAGCGCGGCGCGGTCTCCGAGGTCGATTACGGCCCATTGATCGTCGCCAGCACCTTCAAGGATTACGGCGCGCTGGCGGCGGCGTACAACGCGCGGGCGAAGGCGAAGTCGGCGCCGACCGCTAACATCAGGAAGCTCGCCAACGAGCTGACGGGCGCCGCTCATACGCCGCGCGAGCAGGCCCGGGCGCTCTACGACTGGGTCGCCGCCAATATCGATTTCGCCGGTGATTACGTCGGCGTGGGATCGGTCGTGCCGCATAACGTGGACGAAGTGCTGGCCAACCGGATGGGTGATTGCAAGGACCATGCGGCGCTGCTGCAATCTCTGCTGGCAGCCAAAGGGATCGCCAGCACGCCGGTACTGATCAACGCGGGCGCGGCCTACACGCTGCCCAAAGTGCCGTGCCTAGACGCGTTCGATCACGTGATCCTCTATATTCCGTCGCTCGGGCTATACGCCGATTCGACCTCGAAATACACGCCGTTCGGCTCTCTGCCATCGCCGGACGCCGGCAAGCCGGTGATCTATACCGCCGACTTCAACGGGCTTCAGCATACCCCAACGCGAAAGTGGCAGAACGAGGGATTGCGTACGACGACCGTGATGACAATCCATCCGGACGGCTCCGCCGATGGCGAAACGGATGTCATCGCGACGGGCGCACTGGCTGAGGCGATCCGCTATCGGTTGATCTATCTCCAGCCCAACATGGAGGACACCGCGATGCGCCGGGCGTTAGCGGTCAACGGCTTTACCGGGACCGGAGTACTGAACAAGGGCGACGCCACGGACATCGCCGAATCGTACAAATACGGCGGCAAATACACCGTTAGCGAGGCGATGAACCTGCCCGGGCCGGGCGCGATGTATATCCGATCGCCCTTCGGGAGTGACGCCGGTATGACCAGCTTTCTGGACGACGCCAACGAACCGGACCGCACGGTCGATTTCGCCTGCGCCGGCGTCACTGGCAAGGTGACCTACACGATCCATCTGCCCAAGGGCATCAAGGTGCTGGCGATGCCTCGCAACGTCGCGATCACGGGCAAGTATCAGAGCTACAAGGCGGCCTATCATCTGAATGGCGACACCTTAACGGCGGTGCGCGAATTTGACGATCGCACGGCGGGGCCGGTGTGCGCGCCGGCGGTCGCGGTCGAATACAAGAAGTTCGCAATCGCGGTGCAGAAGGATCTGCACGCCCAGCTTTTGTACGAGTGATCGCGCGCGCGAATGCGCGACGAATCCGCATCGCGTTGCGGCAGCGCGCGCTCAGGCGACTTTGTAGGTGACCAGCGCGTCGGCGATCAGCGCGCCGGCCGCATCGCGGACCTCGACCGTGAGGCTCGCGACGCGGCGGCCCGCGCGGCGCACGCGCGCGTGGGCGATCAGGTCGCTGCGGATTCCCGGCCCGGTGTAATTGATGGTCATCGCGATAGTCGCGCTGCGCGAAGTCTCGGGTCTGGTCCAGACGGCGGCGCAGGCGGCAAAGTCGGCGAGCGACGCGATCGCCCCGCCGTGAATCGGCACGTCGAGTCCGCCGTCGTTGAGCAGGCGCGCCGCGAAAGGCATCCGCACCACCGCGACCCCGATCTCGGCCGACTCGACCTTGAGGCCGAGCAGCGCCGAGAACGGTGAGGCCTCGAGCGAAGCGATCGCGGGGTAGCGTTCGTGGATCGTCGGCATCGCGCGGCTCATCGGGGCGCAATGCGGGCGCGCGCCGGATCGCGCGCCAGTTCCAGGGCGAGCGTGACGGCGGCGTGGGGCGTCGCCGCATGATGGACGCCGGCAAGCTCGCGCCAGGCGTCGAGTGCGACCACCGGGCGACCGATCGTCAGTGCCATCGCGATTTCCGAGAGGGTGCCCGACGCGCCCGGCAGCGCGACAACGGCGTCGGCGCTGGCGACGACGATCAGGTTGCGGGCGTGGCCCATGCCGGTGGCGATCGCGATCTCGATATGCGGATTGGCGGAGGCGCGATCGTAGCTCTGTAGAATCCCGACGGTGACGCCGCCGGCGGCCTGGGCGCCGCGCGCCGCGGCTTCCATCACGCCGCCGCGGCCGCCACAGACCAGCACCGCGCCGCCGGCCGCGATCGCGCCGCCGACTGCAAAAGCCTGCGCGATCATTTGGTCGGTCGCCGAACTGCCGCCAATCACTGCGATCGCGATTCGCGGCGCCATCGTCAGACGCCCAGGATCGCGGGCAGATCGGCAAGATCGCGGATGACGTAGTGCGGCTCGGGGATACCCTCGGGGACGCCGGCGGCACCCTTGCTGATCCACACCGTGTGCATCCCGACGCGGTGCGGCCCGTCGACGTCCTCGCGCGGGGTGTCGCCGATGAAGAGCACTTCGTGCGGCGCGAGGCGCAGCCGCTCGAGCATCTGATGGTAGATAAGAGGATTGGGTTTGCGCAGGCCCACTTCCGCCGAAATGATCACGGTCTCGAACAAGTCGGCGACGCCGGTGTCGCTCAGCACGTCGCGTCCGCATTGCGCGTCGTCGAAGTTCGAGAGCAGGCCGAGGCGATAATGGGGCGCGAGGCGGCGCACCGCGGCAACCCGATCGGCCGGCGCCCAGGTGACCGCGCGCACGCCGTCCATGTGGACGCGCGTGAGCTCTTCAGCAAAGGCGAGACGTTCGTCGGCGGGTCCGGCGGCGAGCCGCTCGAGTGTGCGCGCGAAGCGCTCGGTGCAGGTGATCTCGGTGCCCTCGCGCTCGCGTTCGACAAAGATTTCCTCGACCACCGCGCCGTAGACTTGGATGAAGCGATCGCGATCGAAGTCAGCGCCGAGGCGCGCGGCGAGCGGCGGGAAGACCCACGGCAGCGTGGTATGCGTCGGGCGCCCGCCGAGTTCCATCACGGGCAGCCGCTCGGGCTCCCATTTCACGATGGTGTCGAACAGATCGAACACCAGCGCCTTGAAGGCGGCCTTAGCCACGGGGCGCCAGCGCCGCCGCGCTGGCCAGCAGCGCGAGCAAATTGAGCACCATCACACCACCATTGAGCGCGACCGACAGATGATGGAGCCGGTCGAACTCGGCTTTGCGCGCGGCGTCGGGATTGGGCTCCTCGACCACGGCGCGGATCGCGTCGGCCCGCGGCAGGATCACCGCGCCGGCGTAGAACGTCAGCGCGAGCGCGGCGGCGAGCGCGAGCGTAGCGCAACTCCACCACAGGCGCTGGCCGCGGACGACGGCGAAGTACAGCGCGATAATCACGCTGATAATTCCGGCGACGTAGCCGAGGATGTAGTAGCGCGGAAAGATTCCGCTGACGACTTTGCCGGCCTCAGCGATCGGCAGCACGGTAAAGATGATCGGTGCGGTCAGCAGCGAAAAGAAGACCATCCCACCGAGCCAGCACACGATACACAGCAGGTAGATGAAGAGCGCAATCACCATGGTAGAAAATCCGCACGAATCCGGGAGGGCATAAGATCGGGCAACTCGCGATGCGCCGAGCGTGGAACCAAATGCAGCGACAGCGGCAATTTCGGCGGCCGCTTCAATTGAGATAGGTCTTGGGCGCGCCCGGGATCGGCTGGCGCTCCGCAAAACCCCCGTTAATCGGATGCCAGGTGGTCACGCGCGGCTCACCGAATTGCCAGCAGAGGAAGACCACGTCGTCGCCGACCTCGCCGGGAAAATCGACCAACCCCTGATCGATATCCTTGAGGAAGCAGCCGAGGGTCTGAATCTGGCTGGCGATTTCGGCCATCCGCGCGGTGTTCGGACGCAGGTCGGGATAACGCTGGACGATTTCCGCGAGATGCATCGCGTCGAGACTCTGATCGGCACGGACGAGATCCTGGATGCGCGTGCGCAACTCGGCGGCCTGGCCTTGCAGGTCACGAATAAGCACTTCAAGGGCAGGTATGAGTTCGTTCGCGTCGCTAGCGCTGAACAATTTATCAAATTGATGCGAGGACAATTCAGCCTCTCGATGAATGGCGCACGCGGCCGATAATGATTAGGTTGTCCGCACAAGGAATCTTCCTTGTGCCTCATCGGCTCGTATATTACGGTAAATCCGGGCGATGGGGGAAGTGTGGGCGGCATCACGCCGTACCGGCTGCAGGTGGCCCTGACATATGACAGATCGAACGACAGGGGAAAAACGCTTCGAGACGGAGGAAGACCTCAGCCAGGCTGAGATACCGGATATATTGCCGGTGCTGCCGCTGCGCGGCATCGTGATTTTTCCGAGCCAGGTTCATCCGTTTCTGGTCTCGCGCGCGTCGTCGCTGAAGCTGATCGAAGAGGTCGGCGGTGCGCAGCAGATTATCGGGCTGACGGCGCAGAAAAACCCCGAAGAAGAGAATCCCAATCCCGAGGCGCTGCATGTGCGCGGCACCGCCGTGCGGATTCTCAAGATGCTCAAGTATCCGGACCAGAGCGTGCGCGTGCTGGTGCAGGGGCTGGCGCGGATCGAGCTCAAGGAATTCGTCCAGCGCGAACCGTATTTCACGGCGCACGTGGAGCGCCTCGAAGAGATCTTCAAGCCCGAGCGCGAGGCCGAGGCGCTACAGGCGAATCTGGTCAGCCAGTTCTCGAAATTCGTCTCGCTGGTGCCCTACCTGCCCGACGAATTGCAAGTGATGGCGATGCAGGTGCGCGACCCGTCGCGCCTGACCGACCTGGTGGCGTCGTATCTCAAGGTCGCGGTCGAAGAGTTGCAGGATCTGCTGGCGACGCTCGAAGTGCGGAGCCGGCTGGAAAAGCTGATCGTGATCCTGAGCCGCGAGATCGAGCTGCTCGAGCTGGGCCACAAGATCCAGTCGCAGGTGCAATCCGAGCTCAACAAGAATCAGCGCGAATACTACTTGCGCCAGCAGCTCAAGGCGATTCAGAAGGAGCTTGGCGAGGGCGACGCGCGGTCGTCCGAAATCGAGGACCTGGAAAAAAAGATCGAAGCCGCGAAGATGACCGAGGACGCGCGCAAGGCGGCCGACAAGGAGCTCGAGCGGCTGCGCATGATTCCGCCCGAGTCGGCCGAGCATACGGTGGTGCGCACCTACCTGGACTGGCTGGTGAGCCTGCCGTGGGGCATCTCGACCGAAGACAATCTCGACATTGGCAACGCGCGCAAGGTGCTCGACGAGGACCATTACGATCTCGATAAGGTCAAGGAACGCATCCTCGAATTTCTGGCGGTGCGCAAACTCAAGGCCGACACCAAGGGGCCGATCCTGTGCTTCGTCGGGCCGCCGGGCACCGGCAAGACCTCGCTCGGGCGATCGATCGCGCGCGCGCTCGGGCGCAAGTTCGTGCGGCTGTCGCTCGGCGGTATCCGCGACGAAGCGGAAATCCGCGGCCATCGGCGCACCTATATCGGATCGCTGCCCGGACGGATCGTGCAGGGACTGCGCAACGCGGGATCGAACAATCCGCTGTTCATCCTCGATGAGGTCGACAAGCTCGGCGCGGACTTCCGCGGCGACCCGGCCTCGGCGCTGCTCGAAGTGCTCGACCCCGAGCAGAACAACGCCTTCGTCGACCATTATCTCGACGTGCCCTTCGACCTGTCGAAGGTGCTGTTCGTGACCACCGCGAACGTGCTCGACACGATTCCTCCGGCGCTGCGCGACCGCATGGAAGTGCTCGAGCTGCTCGGCTACACCGAGGAGGAGAAGCTCGAGATCGCCCAGCGCCATCTGATCCGCAAGGAGATGGAAGAGAACGGACTCGGCGGTATCGAGATCGAATTTCCGCGCGAGACGGTCGCCGAGATC
Source organism: Binataceae bacterium (SeqCode) (assembly GCA_035534935.1). Classification (GTDB taxonomy): domain Bacteria; phylum Desulfobacterota; class Binatia; order Binatales; family Binataceae; genus JADMIL01. The sequence goes on along the minus strand of DATLRA010000047.1, from coordinate 12,268 downwards.
ATCCGCAACCATACGCGCGAGGCCGGGCTGCGCAACCTCGAACGCGAGTTCGCACGCGTCTGCCGCAAGATCGCGCGATCAGTCACCGAGGGCGAGACGCCACCGGCCAAGATTACGCCCGAGATGCTCAAGCGTTACCTGGGATCGCCGAAATTTTTTTCCGAGGTGGCCGAGCGCACCAGCGAGCCGGGCGTCGCGACGGGTCTGGCGTGGACGCCCAGCGGCGGCGACATCATCTTTATCGAAAGCACGCGGATGAGCGGGCAGAAGGGCCTGACGCTGACCGGATCGCTCGGCGACGTGATGAAGGAATCGGCGCAGGCCGCGATGTCGTACATCCGCTCGCACGCCGAGCGGATGGGAATCGCACCGGACTTTTTCGAGAAGACCGATATCCATGTGCATGTGCCGGCCGGCGCGATACCGAAGGACGGTCCGTCGGCAGGTGTTTCGATCGCGGCCTCGCTGTCGTCGCTGCTGACCGGGCGGCCGGTGCGCCCCGACGTCGCGATGACCGGCGAGATCACGCTGCGCGGCAAGGTCTTGCCGGTCGGCGGGATCAAGGAAAAGGTGCTCGCGGCGCGGCGCGCCGGAATCAAAACGGTAATCCTGCCGCGGCGCAACGAGAGCGACCTCGAGGATATTCCGCCCGAGGTGCGCGCCGAGATGGAGACGATTTTCGTCGATACGGTCGACGAGGCGCTGAGCCACGCGCTGCGCGACGCCCCCGCTCACGCGCCGGCCGACGAGCCCGCGCCCACGCCGCTGACCGTGGAGACGAAAGTTCCCGACGAGCAGGCGGCGGCGAGCAAAGCCGGACGTCCGGGACGCCCCGCACTGCGCCAATAGCGACGCCCGCGCGGCGCGTGCGCCGTTGGGCGTCAATCGCGTCGCGCCGCAATCGTCGCCAACTCCCGGCGCCGCGCACGGCGCATAAAAATTTCGCTTGAGGCCACTTCCGGCACGGAGGTGGCCTCGTTTTTTACCAGCCAGTAATATCCCGTCACTCCGGCAGCATCCGGCGCTTCGTCAAACCGATCGATGCTGCGCTCCGGCGAGGTACGGGATGCCCGAATTGAGGAAGGATCCGGTGGTCGGCCGATGGGTGATAATGGCGACCGAGCGTGCGCGGCGGCCGTCGGACTTCAGCCGGCAGGCCGAGGAACGCAAGGGCGGACCGTGCGTCTTTTGCCCCGGCATGGAGCATCTGACGCCGCCCGAAGTACTGGCCTATCGCGACGCCGGGAGCCGGCCGAACAATCCGGGATGGCGGGTGCGCGGAGTGCCCAACCGGTTTCCCGCGCTGCGCATCGAGGGCGGCCTGGGCCGGCGCGGCGAGGGTATGTACGATTTGATGAACGGCGTCGGCGCCCACGAGGTGCTGATCGAATCGCCCGACCATGACCGCATGCTGGCCGACGAGGAACCGGCCCAGATCGAGGAGATTTTCCACGCCTATCGCGAACGGGTCATCGACCTGCAGCGCGACGAACGCTTTCGCTACGTGATCATCTTCAAGAATCACGGGGCGGAGGCCGGCGCGAGCCTCGAGCATCCGCATTCGCAACTCATCGCGCTGCCGATTCTGCCGCTCAGCGTGCAGGCCGAATTGCGCGGAGCGAGCGCATATTTCGCGCTCAAGGAGCGCTGCATCTTCTGCGATATGGTCGAGCAGGAGAGCGTCGATCGGCGCCGGCTGGTCGACGAAAATCCGTCGTTCATCACGGTCTGCCCGTTTGCGGCGCGCTTTCCGTTCGAGATGTGGATCGTGCCGCGCGTGCACGGATCGCATTTCGAGCACGCCAGCGACGGCGAGTACCGCGCGTTCGCCTATGCGCTCAAGGCGGCGCTCGGTGCGCTCAAGGCGGCGCTGGGCGATCCGCCGTTCAACTACATCATTCACTCGGCGCCGGTCGGCGAAGCGGCCCGCCGCCATTACCATTGGCACATGGAGATCACGCCCGCGCTGACCAAGGTGGCGGGCTTCGAGGTGGGCACGGGCTTCCACATCAACCCGGTGCCGCCGGAGTTTGCGGCCGGGTTCCTGCGCGACGAAATCAGCGGCGCGAATCCGGCGGCGGCCGTGGCGAGCACCAACGGCGCGTCATCGTCGTAGGCACGCGGCCGGCACGCGGGCGCCATTGACTGGACAGCAGACGCTCCATACATCAGTCTCAGCAAGAGCACGACGCGCCGCGTTGGTGGCGCCGGCGCGACCGTCACGGCGCGCGAGGTGCGCGAAACGAAATCGAGTGAACACGGCCGGGCCGGCACCGGCGCGGAAACAGGATAGCCGGAAGCATGAGAGTTGCGATCGTAGCCGCGGAAATCGGACCTTACGCCAAGGCGGGCGGACTGGCGGACGTCATCGCCGCGCTGCCGCCGGCACTGATGCATCGCGGCGCCGAGGCCTGCGTGATCGCGCCGGCCTACGCCGCGTTGACCGAACAGCTCGCGACGCGAATCGTCGCCGACGGCCTTACGCTCGCGATGGGCGCGGCGGTCGAATCCTATCGGGTGCTCGCCGCTGAGAGCGCGGCCGGCGTACCGCTCTACCTGATCGACCATCCGGGATTTTTCGGCCGCGGCGGCATTTACGGCGAGGCGGGCGAGGAATATCCCGACAACGCGCGCCGCTTCATTTTTTTCGGCCGCGCCGCGGCGCATGCGGCGGCCGACCTGATTCATCCTGACGTCCTGCACGCGCACGACTGGCACGCCGCCGCCGCAACGATCGCGATCCGCGCGGACGCCGCGCTGCGCGCGCGCTTTGCGCACGTGCGCTCGGCCTTCACGATTCACAATCTCGCCTACCAGGGCGTATTCGACGCCGCGGACTATCCGATGCTCGGGATCGACGCATCGTGGAACACGGTCGAATGTCTCGAGTTCTGGGGCCGGGTCAACCTGATGAAGGGCGCGATAGTGCTGGCCGACGCGGTCTCGACGGTGAGTCCGACCTACGCCTACGAATCCGCGCACGACCCGGAGGTCGGCTTCGGCCTGGGCGGCGTGCTCGCCGCCAAGAGCGGCCGGTTCATCGGAATTCTCAACGGCGCGGACTACGAGGAATGGGATCCCGCGCACGACCGGCTGATCCCTAAGCCCTACTCGCCGCGCAACCGCGCCAACAAAAAGCATTGCCTCGACGTCCTGCGCGACGATCTCAAGCTGCCGCATCCGGCGAAATCCAAACCGGTGCCGATGGCCGGGATGGTCACGCGAATGACGCCGCAGAAGGGTCTCGATATCCTGGCCGAGGCGCTCGACGCGATCATCGCACTCGATCTGCAACTGGTGATGCTGACGAGCGGCGATCCGGCGCTGGAGAAAATTTTCCAGGCGGCCGAACGGCGCTATCCCGAGCGCATCCGCATCCTGCTCGGCTTCGACAACGCCGTCGCCCATCGGATTCAGGCCGGGAGCGATCTGTTCCTGATGCCGTCGCGGTTCGAGCCGTGCGGACTGACCCAGATGTACGCGCTCAAGTACGGCACGGCGCCGGTGGTGCGCGCGACCGGCGGATTGCGCGACACGGTGAGCGAATTCAACTCCCATACGCGCACCGGCAACGGCTTCGTCTTCACCGACTACAGCGCCGCGGCGCTGATCGAGGCGGTCGCGCGCGCGGTGACCGTGTTCCACAAACCGTCGCAATGGCAGGTGGTCATGCGCAATTGTTTCAAGTCGGATTTTTCCTGGGACCGCGCCGCCACCGAGTACCTCGAATGGTTTGAGCGGATCGGGCCGGCGGCGGAGTGACCGCGATGCCCGCGCCAAAAGAGACTCATTACGTTTACGCTGACGGCTCCTGCCTGGGTAATCCCGGGCCCGGCGGATGGGCCGCGGTGATCGTCAAGCCCAGCGGCGTCTCGCGCACCATCTACGGTGGCGACCCCGCGACCACGAACAACCGGATGGAGTTGACGGCGGCGATCGAAGGGCTGCGTGTCGTCCCGACCGGCACGCGCGTGGTTCTGCGCAGCGACAGCCAGTACGTGGTCAAGACGATGACGCTTGGCTGGAAGCGCAAGCAGAACGTCGACCTGTGGGAGAAACTTGATCACGAAGCCGGCGAGCGCCGGGTCATCTTCGAATGGGTCGAAGGGCACGCCGGCGACCCGCTCAACGAGGAGGCCGATCGCAACGCGCGGCACGGCGCGACGATCGCGGCCAAGAGCGGCCGCATCCATTACCACGGATTATCGATCGTCAGTGACGAGCCGAAGCCCAGCCCGGCGAACGAATTCGGCACCGACGGCGAGGTCGTGCGCGAGTTGCGCCCGCTGCTCACGGGTGACGAAACGGTCCGCCGATGCGTGGGCTGCGGACGCGCCTTCGTTGGCCCGGCCGGTGACGCCCCGCCCTACTGCGCGCTGGCGGCCTGTCAGCTCAAGGCGCGCCGCCCCGCCGACATGTCGGGCGGCCGGCGCAAATCGCACGACTGACGGGCGGCGCGGATCGCATCGCGGGTAGCCGCAGGGATTGCGCGATTCGCGTCAGGGATTGCGCGGGCCCTGGCCGGGGGCCGGCGTGACGTTCAAGAGCTCGGCGGCGGTGGCCGCGGCCGAGCGCTTGCCGCCGTTGCTGCCGCCGTCACCGTTGCCATTGCCGGAGCTATGGCGAATGACGTTCATCGCGGCCGCGATCATCCCGGCGATATCGGCCATGTTGCTCGGCAGGATTAGCGTGTTGGATTCCTTGGCCAGATTGCCGAACTGCAAAATATAGTCGCTGGCGACGCGGTACTGCACCGCCTCGAAACCGCCCGGCGCCTGGATCGCCTCGGCCACCGAACGAATCCCCTCGGCGGTCGCCGTGGCCACGGCGCGAATCGCCGCCGCCTTGCCCTCGGACTCCTTAATCAATTGCTGCTTCTCGCCTTCGGCGCGATTGATGACGGCTTCGCGCACGCCCTCGGACTGGTTGATCGCGGCGGTCCGCTCGCCCTCGGATTGCAGCACGGCGGCGCGTTTTTCGCGCTCGGCGCGCATCTGCTTTTCCATCGCTTCGAGGATGTCGGCGGGCGGCCGAATGGTCTTGATCTCGTAGCGCAGAACCTTGACGCCCCAGGCTTCCGAGGCCTTGTCGATTTCGATCACGATCTCCGCGTTGATCCGCGCGCGCTCCTCGAAGGTGTGATCGAGTTCGATCTTGCCGATCTCGCTGCGCAGCGTGGTCTGGGCGAGCTGCTCGATCGAAAACAGCAGGTTCGAGATGCCGTAGGTGGCGCGCTCGGCGTCGACGACTTTGAAATAGAGGATGCCGTCAACGTGGACCATCACGTTGTCTTTCGTGATGCAGTCCTGCTCGGCGATGGTCGCCGCCTGTTCACGCAAATCGACCTTGGCGCGCACCGTCTCGACCATCGGCACGAGAATCTGCAAGCCGCCGAAGCCTACGCGCTCGAAGCGGCCGAGGCGCTCGATTATCCAGGCGTTCTGCTGCGGCACCACCTTGACGGTCGAGAGCATCGCCCAGATGATCAGAATCGCGATCAGGCCGCCGACCATCAGTTCGACAATCGATAAATTATCCATCGCTTGGTCACTCCGCCTTAAGCCACAGGGTCAGGCCCTCGACCTTCTCGACCCGGCAGCGCTGACCCTTGTGCAGATCGCTGGCCGCACCGTTGCGCGCCGTCCAGGTCGAACCGCGCAGCTCGGCCCGTCCGGCGCCGTTAGCCGGCAGGTCGCCGTCGGGCGTGGCCAGCTCGCCGACCAGGTAGTTGAAATCGGCGTCGCGGCCGCGATGGGGCTGGAAGCGACCGAGTAGCGGCTTGCGCACGAGCAGCAGGACGGCGACGGACAACGCGCCGAACCCGAGCCATTGCGAGAAGTCCGGCAGACGCGTGGTGAAGGCGGCGATCGCGCCAACGATAAACGCGCTCACGCCGACGCAGCAGAGCGAGAAGTCGTGCGTGAAATGAATTTCAATCGCTATGCAGGCAATTCCGAGGATAATCCAAGCCCACCAAACCATTGGTTAGCTCCCGCTGTGACGCCGTACGATCGGATCGTGTCGCATAGCCCGCCCGAGTGTCAACCGGGGTCCAAATCGCAAGTAATACTTTAAGTATCGCGGCGGTCCGCGAGGGTAGCCGGACCGATCACAGCGTGCGCTTGAGGTTGAGCCCGGCGAGCGCCAGCATGATCGCGGTGAAGATCACCAGGAAGCGCAGGTCGGACGAAATCGCGGAGAAGTTCGCGCCCTTGAAGAGGATCGACTTGAGGGCCGAGACCGCGTGGGTCTCGGGATTGTACTGGGCGAAGACCCGGAGCCAGTGCGGAAAGCTCTCGACCGGGTAGACCGCGCCGCTGGGAAAAAACAGGATCACATTGAGGAAGCCGGCCGACGCTCCGACGATGCGCGGGTTGTCGGCGCGCGCCAGCAGCGCGAAGGTCATCGCCAGGATACCGGTCGCGCCGATCACGATAATCCCCATCAGCATCGCAAAGGCCGCAAAGCCGCCGACGATCGTCGCGCCGGTGATCAGCAGGCCGACCGCCAGCACGATGAACGACGCGCAACTGGTCACCAGCACGCTGCTGCCGAGGACGCCGCCGGCCAGGTTCCAGCGCGACAGAGGGGTGACCAGGTAGCATTCGGTGACGCCCATGAAGCGGTCCATCACCCAGTTGAAGACCCCCGAGGTCAGCGAGCCCATGAACAGCGCCATCACGATGACGCCGGGAATCAGCGAACGATCGTAGTCGACGGTCACGAACAGGCGGCTCGGCCGCAGCACGATCTGATCGAGCTTGGGCTCGCGCGCGGTGACGAAGCCGTCACGCAGCGTAGCGATCGCCTGGGCGAGCAGCCCCTCGATAGTTCCCGAGCTGATCGAGTCGACGTTATCGGTGAAGAGGCCGACTTCGCCGATGCGGCCTTCGGCAATCGAATGGCTGAAATCGTGCGGGATAATCAACGCCCCTTTGTACTGGCCGTTGCGTACGGCGGCGATCGCCGCCGCCGGATCGCTCGCGTAGGTGATCGTGATGGTCTTGGGACCGGCGGCCAGCGCCTGCATCTTTTCCATTACCTTGATGCCGTAAGGTCCGGTGTCCTGGCTCACGATCACGAGCGGCAGATGCTTGAGCACGCCCTGAAAGGAGTTGCCGAAGATCACGAGATAGATGATCGGCAGCAGCACACTGACGAATATCGTCAGCGGATTGCGCGTCATCTTGATCAGATCGCGGCGCATTATCGCCCAGGTCTTGAGCATCGCAATGTTCACTTGAGCATCGCCGGGTTCAGCGGATCATCGGCGGCCGGGCGGCGGCGGCATCCCCATGCCTAGGTTGAAGAAGCCGACTTTTTTGGGCGGCTCGTCGCGCAGGCTACGGCCGGTCACGCGGATAAACACGTCCTCGAGCGACATGCGCTCGAGCTTGATCGAGGTCACCCGGAAGCCGGCGGCGTCGATCTGCGCGATCAGCCGCGGCATCACGTGCGCGCCGTCATCGACCGTGACCGTGATGGGGCCTTGCGGGCTCACGGTGACCTGGTAGGCGTAGGTTTGCGCGCGGATGAGATTGGCGGCGGCGGCGGCGGCGCCGTCCACCTCAAGCTCGATGCGATCCGAACCCTTGATCATCGACTTGAGCTCGGTCGGCGTACCGAGCGCGATAATCTTGCCGACGTCGACGATCGCGATGCGGTCGCACAGGGTCTCGGCCTCGTCCATGTAATGGGTCGTGAGGGCAATCGTGAGGCCGGTCTCGCGGCGCAATTGCTCGAGCAGATCCCACACGGCGCGGCGGCTTTGCGGGTCGAGCCCGATGGTCGGCTCGTCGAGGAACAGGACTTGCGGCGAATGGATCAGGCCGCGCGCGATTTCGAGCCGCCGGCGCATCCCGCCCGAATAGGTTGCGACGCGATCGTGCTGGCGATCGCTGAGTCCGACCATCCCGATCAGCCGCGCGGCACGCTCATGACGCTGGCGGCGGCCGATGCCGTAGAACTCGCCATAGATGTCGACGTTTTCCCAGCCGGTGAGGTCGAGGTCAGAGGTCAGCGCCTGGGGGATTACGCCGATCCGTTCGCGCACGCGGCCGGGCGCGCGCACCACGTCCTCACCGGCCACCTGCGCGCTGCCGGAGGTCGGCGCAAGCAGCGTCGTGAGCATCCGCGTGAGAGTGGTTTTGCCGGCGCCGTTGGGGCCAAGCAGGCCGAATAGCTCGCCGCGGCGGACCTCGACGCTGATCTGGTCGACCGCCGTAAACGCGCCGAACTTTTTAGTCAGTTCGTGCGCCTGGATTGCTATCGAGTTCGATTCCATTGCGCCGCGAAAAGGTCACTTCGGCGGTCATTCCGGGTTTCACGTCACCGCCCGCCTGCAGCACGCGCACCTTGACGTAGAACGTGCGGATATCCTGGCGGCCGCGCCGCACATCGGTCTCGGTCGCGAATTGACCCTCCTGGCCAATCGCCATCACGCGCCCGGTGTAGACCTGCGGCGGACGGGTGGTCAGCGCGACCTGCGCGGCCTGGCCGAGGCGGATCGCGCCGAGATCGGTCTCCTCGACATCGACCCGCGCCCAGATGGTCGAAAGGTCGTCGACCGTGAGGATCGGTGTGCCCGGCGTGACCCATTCGCCGACTTCGAGCGCCTTGCTTACGACGATCCCGGTGATCGGCGAACGAATCACCATGTCGGCGATCTGGTCGCGGTAGTATTGCACGTTGGCCTTGGCCGCCACGACCGCCGCGCGCTTGCGATCGAGATCGGCGACGGCGTCGTCGCGCTCCTTGGCCGAAATCACTCCGCGCCGCATGAGCTCGCGATCGCGGCGCATCGTCAGTTCCGCCTGATCCAGATCGGCCTGCGCGGTCGCCAGATCGCCCTGCGCCTTGGCCTCCTGATTGCGCAGATCGACGTCCTCGATCAGGCACACGGTCTGGCCAAGCTCAACCTGGTCGCCCTCAATCAGGTCGAGCCGCGCGATGCGCCCGGCGATGCGGCTGGTGATATTAACCTCGGGTGCTTCGATGATGCCGACCGTCCGGATCGTGCTGGTGTCGGGCGACGGCCACAGGTAGACGCCACCCAGGCGGTAGAGCCCGGCGACGATCACGACGACCAGGGCCAGGCGCAGCAGCCGGCGGACGCGCGGCATCATCGCACACCGGGCCCGGCGGCGGGGTGCGCGGCGCGGTCCGCAATCACCATACGTTGGGAATCACGCCGTCGGTCGTGCGCATGTAGGCGGCGTATTCGTCCCCGTAGCTGGCCAGCAGGGCGGCCTCTTCCTCGCCGATGCGCCGGCGCAGCACAAAAATGCCGACCACAACCATCAGGATCGCGGTCAGCGGCGCGGCGTACTCGAACGGCCAGGCAAACAGGACCAGGAACTCGCCAGCGTAAGTCGGATGCCGGATATGGCGATAGAGGCCGCTGTGGACAATCGGGCGCGGAGCCTCGTCAGCCTCGGCCGTCGAGAAATAGCCGAGCTGGATACGCGCGCCGAGTGCCAGCCACAGCCCCATCAGTTCGATCAGCAGGCCCAACGCGGAGAGCCATCGCGGCGCACTGCCGCCATAGAGATAGGTCCGCTCGAAGGGCGCGGCGGCGAACAGCGCGAGCACCGGCAGTGCGGCCATGATGCGCCGCGCGAGGTGCGGGCGGTCCGCCCCGAGCATCGCGTCCTCGCGCACCAGCAGATCGGCGACGCGAAACGCCGCGTAGGCGATAAGATAGACGCTGACGTAGGGTTGGGCGGCCAGATAGTCGCTCAGGCCGAGTCCGACAGCCATCGCACCGAGGATCGCGGCGAGAAATATGATCAGCTCGCCGATACGTAGCGAAAGATCGCGCGGCGCAGGCGTGGCGGCCAGCCGTGCCGCCGGTTGCGCCCCGTCGGGGCCGAGTGAGCCGGTGGCGGCCTTCAGGGATCCGGTCGCCTTGTGCGGCGGGGCGGCGGCGGACTCGGCGGTTTCACTCGGCGGCATGGCCAAACTCTCGCAGGATACGAATGCGGAATCAAAGCGCAGAATCACGGATTGCGTATCGTAGATCCCGATGCGGCTCAGGCCGCGGCAGTCTCGGCGAGCCGTTCGAGACTCGGCCGCGCGCCGATCACGACGATCAGGTCACCGGCCTCGATCCGCGTATCGCTGTCGGGAACGATAGTGAGCGCGCCAGCGCCGCGCTTGAGCCCAACGATCCGCAGCCGCGTGTTGGCCCGCTCGATCTGCGCGATCGTCTGCCTACCGAGAGCGCTGGTGGCGCCGATTGTGACCTCCTCAAGGCTCACGTCCTCGCTGTGGCCGGGCAGCACCAGGGTCAGGAAATCGACGATCGACGGACGTGCAATCGCCGCCGCGATGCGTAGCGCGCTGTAGTGATGAGACGAGATCACCTGGTCGGCACCGGCCAATTCGAGATGGCGCAGGCCGGCCTCTGTGTCGGCGCGCGCGTGGATATGAATGCGCGGATTGCGGTCGCGCGCGGACAGGCTGATGAAAACGTTGTCGGGATCCGAGGCCGTCGCCACCACGATATCGCTGGCCCGCTCGATGCCGGCGCGATCCAGTATCGACACATCGATCGCCGAGCCGATGACGTACAAGAAATCGGCCTGGATCAGATCCGGCTCGCGCTCGGCGTCGCGCTCGACCACCACCACGGTCAGCTTGTCGCGCTTGAGCTGATCGGCCACCACCCGGCCGAAGCGCCCGTAGCCGCATACGATCACGTGTCCGGCAACCTGCTGGATTTTGCGATTCATCGTGTTTTTTCCTGCCAGCTCGCGAAGCTGCCCCCCGACCACCACCTGGGTCACCACGGCGAACATATAGTAGGCCGTGCCGACGCCGGTGAAGATCACAGCTATAGTGTAGAGGCGGCCGGCCGTGTCGAGCGGACGCACCTCTTCATAGCCAACAGTGGTGATCGTGATGACGGTCATGTAGAGCGCGTCGATAAAAGACATCCGCTCAATCACCATGTAGCCGGCGGTGGCGACCATCGTGAGGACGGCAACGACCGCCACGCCAGCCGCGACGCGGCGGGTCGGGCTCAGGGCTTGCGCGCTGTTCACGGCGCTTTACCAGCCGAGCCGGCCGGCGGTTAGACGCGTGCCCCGATCGGCGACGCGCGCGGTCGTCATCCGTGGCGCGCTTCGAGCCAGCGTTCGGCGTCGAGCGCCGCCATGCAGCCGGTGCCGGCCGCGGTGATCGCCTGGCGGTAGACCTTGTCGGCGACGTCGCCCGCGGCGAACACGCCCTCGATACTGGTGTAGGTAGAGCCGGGCCGGACCTTCAGGTAGCCGGTCTCGTCCATGTTGAGCTGGCCCTGAAAAATCGCCGTATTGGGCTGATGGCCAATCGCCATGAAGACCGCGTCGGTGCGGAAGTCGGTGGTCGCGCCGGTGGCGACGTGCTTGAGCCGCACGGCGCTGACGCCGGCCTTGGGATCGCCGAAAATTTCATCGATCGCGGAGTTCCAGATGAACGCGATCCTGGGATTTTTCTTAGCGCGATCCTGCATGACCATCGACGCGCGCAGCGCGTCGCGCCGATGGACGACGGTCACCTTGCTGCAAAACCGGGTGAGGAAAATCGCCTCCTCCATCGCGGTGTCGCCGCCGCCCACCACCACCGCTTCCTTGTTTTTGAAGAAGGCGCCGTCGCAGGTCGCGCAGGCGCTGACGCCGTAGCCCATCATGCGCTTTTCCGATTCGATGCCGAGCAGCTTGGCCGACGCGCCGGTGGCGATAATCAGCGCCTCGGCCATGATCGTCGCGCCGTCGACCGTGAGCGCAAAGGGATGACGGCTGAGATCGCACGCGGAGACGTCGCCGGAAACGATGCGCGTGCCGAAGCGCTCGGCTTGGCGCCGGAACACGTCCATCATCTCGGGACCCTGGATACCGTGCTCGAAGCCCGGATAGTTTTCGACTTCGGTGGTGATGGTGAGCTGGCCGCCGGGCACCAGACCCTCGATCAGGAACGGCGCCAGGTTGGCGCGCGCCGAGTAGAGTGCGGCGGTCAGGCCGGCCGGACCGGAGCCGAGAATTACGAGGCGGTTGACGATGGCATGCGATGCGTCTGGCATAAGACCTTTGCGCGGCGGATGGGGCCGCGATGAATTGGATTGAGCGCTGCGCTATTTTACACCTCGGGCAGCGCGGCATAAGCTCTGGCCCACGACATTCTGACGGCCCCGAAATCGATCAGATTGCGTCATTACCATCAATGACAGGCAAGAAGCGAAGCACAAAGGCGGCGCGACCCGGCGCCCAATTGACCCATCTCGACGCGC
>DATLRA010000046.1:0-9367 GCA_035534935.1 Binataceae bacterium (SeqCode) | reverse complement strand
TGCCGAAGGCGTCGTTGACGTAGACCTGCTTGCCGCGCGCCAGCTCGTGCGAAAAATCGCGATCGTTGGCCTCTTCCTCGCGATGAAAGCGCAGGTTCTCGAGCAGTATCGCCGAGCCCATCGCAAGGTCCGCGACCATCCGCCCGGTGGTATCGCCGATCGAGTCGGGTGCCAGCGTGACCTTGTGGCCGAGCGCGCCGCTCAGGTACTCGGCGACTGGCTTGAGGCTCAACTCGGGCGTGCGCTCCTTGGGCCGGCCGAGATGCGAGCATAGCACCGCGGCGGCACCCTGCCCGAGGATATAGCGGATGGTGTCGAGGCTCGCGTCGATGCGCGCCGGGTCGGTGATCTTCACGCCCTCGAGCGGCACGTTGAAGTCGCAGCGCACGAGCACTGTCTTGCCCCGCAGATCGAGGCTGGTAACGGCAACAGGGGGCATCGCGTTCCTTACAAATTCACGCGTCCGGGATGCGCGGCCTGGCGCGTCCGGAATTGACAGACTCTCCGGTCCAGTCCGATGGCACGCGCGCCGGGCTCAGAGCTTGGCCGCGATGAACGCGGTGACGTCGGCCAGCCGGTTGGAGTAGCCCCATTCGTTGTCGTACCACGAGAAGATCTTGACCAGGCGCTGACCGAGCACCTTGGTCAGCGGCGCGTCGAAGATCGACGAATGCGGATTGTTGTTGAAGTCGATCGAGACCAGCGGCGCGTCGTTGTACTCGAGGATGCCCTTCAAGTCACCGTCGGCGGCCTTTTTCATCGCCGCGTTGACCGCCTTTTCGTCGGCGTCGCGATCGAGCGTCGCGGTCAGATCGACCAGCGAGACGTTGGGCGTGGGCACGCGCACGGCGATCCCGTCGAGCTTGCCCTTGAGCGCGGGCAGCACCAGCCCGATCGCCTTGGCCGCGCCGGTCGACGTCGGCACCATCGAGAGCGCCGCCGCGCGGGCGCGGCGCAGATCCTTATGCGGACCGTCCTGGAGCATCTGATCCTGAGTGTAGCCGTGAACCGTAGTCATCAGGCCATAGACGATGCCGAAGCTGTCGTTAAGCACCTTGGCCACGGGAGCGAGACAATTGGTGGTGCACGAGGCGTTGGAGACCACGTCGTGGCGGGCAGGATCGTAGGCGCCGTGGTTGACGCCAAGGCACATGGTGAGGTCGGCGCCATCGGCCGGCGCGCTGATCACGACCTTGCGCGCGCCGGCGCCCAGATGCAGCGCGGCCTTGGGCCGCTCGGTGAACAGGCCGGTCGATTCGACGACCACCTGCACGCCCAATTGCTTCCACGGCAGCTTGGCGGGATCGCGCTCGGCCAGCACCTTGAAGGCGTGGCCGTCGACCATGATCTGATCGCCCTCGGCCTTGACCGCGTGCGGCAGCGCGCCGTGGACCGAGTCGTACTTGAGCAGATGAGCGAGAGTCGGCGCGTCGGTGATATCGTTGACGGCGACGACTTCGAGGTCTTTCTTATTGAGCGCCGCACGAAAGAACATGCGGCCGATACGGCCAAAGCCATTGATCGCGATCCTGGTCGCCACCGATGAATCCTCCCGGGCAAAAATGCCGAAGAAACCGGATTTCCATCAACGTAGCACAAACTAATCCGCATGCCAGCGGATACGGCGTGCGGCACCGACCGCGCGCGTGATCGTCATTAACGGGTAGAGCGCCGCACGGCGAACGGCGCGGCACGCGGCGGCAAAATTTGACTATGCACAGACGGACATAAATAATGATCGCATCCGGCCGGGCATTTATGATGACGTGGGCACCGACGGCACGGTCGTGCCCTTTGGCTGATTCGGCGAGCGCCGGCGTGTCACGCGAGGTGGGTGGGTGAACGGCGGCGGCGGTCTGAGCGTGGTCGACTTGCTGTGGGGCACCGGACCTGTAGTCAAGGCGGTGCTGCTGATCCTGGTGGCCTTTTCGGTCGGCAGCTGGGGGATCATCATTTACAAATTGATCCAGATTTCGCGGGCGCGGCGCGAGTCCGAGCGCTTTATCGCGATCTTCTGGGAGTCGAAGAACCTGGCGGCGATTCATACGGCGAGCGTGGGCCTCAAGCGCAGCCCGGTGGCACAGGTGTTTCGCGCGGGCTACCAGGAATTGCTGCAACTGACGCGAGCCAAGCGCCAGGCGGTGGGTGCCGAGGGCGGTTTCTCGACCGACCTGGGCGGCGTCCAGAACGTTACGCGGGCGATGAAGCGGCAGGCCAACGTCGAGCTGACCAAGCTCGAGGCGGGGGTCACGTTTCTCGCCACGACCGGATCGACCAGCCCGTTCGTCGGCCTGTTCGGCACGGTATGGGGCATCATGACGGCCTTCCTGGGGCTCTCGGCGGCGCATACGTCGAATATCCAGGCGGTCGCACCGGGAATCGCGGAGGCGCTGATCACGACCGCGGTGGGGCTGGTTGCGGCGATTCCGGCGCAGCTCTTTTACAATCAACTGGTCGCTCGGACGCGCGTGCTGGCGATCGAGATGGACAACTTCACGTCTGAATTTCTCAATATCGCGGAACGTCACTTTTTGTCGTAGGGCGAACCGGCGCATCCGAAGCCGCGCGCGACGGCAAAAAACGTATCAATCATGGCCTTCGAATCCGGACCGCACGGCTCACTGGTATCGCAGATCAATGTCACGCCGCTGGTCGACGTGATGCTGGTGCTGCTGATCATCTTCATGGTCACGGCGCCGATTATCCAACAGGGCGTCGAGGTCAATCTGCCGGCGGTCAAGGCGGCGCCGCTGCCCGGCAAGGAAGAGCAATTCATCGTCTCGATCACGCACAACGGCGAGGTCTATCTCAACGACACGCGGATGTCCGAGCCCGAGCTGACCGAAAAGCTGACCGCGATTGCGAGCGAACGGCCCGACCGGCAAGTCTTTATCCGCGCCGACGACGCAGTGCCCTATGGCCAGGTGATCAGGACGATGGCGGCGATCAAGGCGGCGGGGATCGAAAACGTCGGGATGGTGACCGAGATGGCGGCGGGGGAAAGCGACACAGCGGGGGAGGGGAACGGGTCAAAGCGTGGCAGCTCCGGTCCTTAGCGGCGACGATCGGCCCGGCCGCCTGGGTTACATCGCGGCGATCGTCGCCTCGGCGATCGCGCACATCGCGATCGTCCTGATCGTGCTGTTCGTACTGCCCAGCCTGTTTAGCGCGGAGCCGATCGCGCCGGTCGCCTACACGGTCAAGGTGGTCGATTCGATTCCGGCGGGCGACCTGGGCACGCGGCTGCCGCGGCTCGACAACAATCGTCGGCGCGAGCCACCGCCGCCGCGCGAGGCGAATCGCGAACCGCCGCCGAAGCCGCCGCGGGAGAAGCCACCGCCACCGCCGATCGACGACAAGAATGCGCTGGCGCTGAATTCGATCAAGGCGACCTCCACCGCGACGCCAACGCCGACTCCGACACCCACGATAGAAGAGACCCCGGCGCCGACCCCGCGACCGCGGCCGCGCCATACGCCGCGGCCCACGCCGAAGCCGCGCCCGACACCGCGGCCGAGTCCGAAAACGCGGCCCCGGCCGACGGCCACGCCGATCGCGATGGCGCGGGCCGAGCCGACGCCCGACGTGGGGGAGCGGCTCAAGAAAGTACGCGAGCAATTGCTCGCCGAGCATCTGAAGGAGCTGCGGGACAAGACCGAAGCCGACACCCCGGCGGCGCGCAACGCGAAGCCGATCGCGAATCCAAGCGGCGGGCCGGTGGTGGCCGATCGCGAGCGCGCGGGCAAAGGCCACGGCGTCGGACCGGGCAGCGGCAGCGCGGGGATTCAACAGGACCCGGATTTTCTGCTCTACTATCAGGACGTGCAGGAACGGATCAAAAAAGCGTGGAGCTTCGACGGCAACAATCCTGACCTGACCGCGACGGTCACCTTTGGTATCAATCCCGACGGCAGTCTCAACGCGGTCAAGGTGACCGACACCTCGCGCGATCCGGCCTTCGACGATTCGGTGGTGCGCGCGATTAGGCGCGCGGCGCCGTTTGGACCGCCGCCGGGCAAGTATCAATCGCAATTCGCCGGCGGTGTCGAAGCGGTCTTCAAGCTGAGCGATCTGAATTCATAGCGATCTGGAATCCTTACGATGTCGATCGTCAGGGCATGGAGAACGGGGCGCGCGCGACGCCGCGGCGGCGCCCTGGAAGCAGGCGGGAGCGAAGCACGGCGAGCGCTTCATTGGGAGTGGTGGCGCGAAATAAGATGGGCATGATGAAGAGACAGGTATTGGCTCTGTTGCTGACGATCGCGGCGCTCGCGATTCCGGCGATGGCGCGGGCGCAGATCAGAATCGATATCAGCAAGGGGGCGACCGCGCAGCCGATCGCGGTGTCGGGCTTCAAGAATCTGGGCGGCGACGACGACCACGCGATCTCCGGCGCGTTCGACAAGATCCTGATGCGCGATCTGAAGCTGTCGAGCTATTTCCGGATCATCGCGCCGAAGTCCTATATCGAAAATCCCGATTCATCGGGCTACGACATCGGGCAGTTCAATTTCGCCGACTGGAGTTCGCTCGGCGCCGACTTCCTGGTCAAGGGCGCCATCACGCGCAACGGCAACGCGGTGACGGTCGAGGCGCTGCTGTTCGACGTGGCGCAGCAGCGGCGCATGATGGGCAAGAAGTTCAGCGGCGATCCGCGGGACGTGGGCGAGATGGCGCGGCGTTTCGCCGACGCGATCCTGCTCGCGGCCACCGGCATCCGCGGTCCGTTCGACACCAAGCTCGCCTATGTTTCGACGCGTGGCGGCCGCTTCAAGGAAATCTACAAGTCGTGGATCGATGGCGGCGCGCTGTTCCGGGTAACGGATAATCCGACGATCAACCTCTTCCCGAGCTTCGACCGCAACGCGCAGCATCTGCTGTACCTGTCGTACAAGACCTACAGTCCGGAGCTTTACCTGGTCGATCTGTCGCAGCAGGTCGAGACCCGCATACCGGCGACGCTGGGCCAGGCGGTGGGCGGCACGCTGACGCCGGACGGACGGATCATCGCCGGCTTCCAGCGCGGCGGACGGACCAATCTGTACCTGCTCGATCTGTCGGGCAACGAGATCCGCGCGCTAACCGACAACGGCGCGATCAATGTCAGCCCGTCGGCCTGCGGCGACGGCTCGAGCTTCACGTTCACCTCCGATCGGGGCGGAACGCCGCAGGTCTATGTCGGCACGCTCGACGGCGGCGACGCGCATCGCGTGACCTTTGCGGGATCGTACAACACGGCGCCGTCGTTCTCGCCGGATTGCAAGAAGATCGCCTACGAGAGCCGCCAGGGCGGCGGCTTTCAGATCTTCGTGATCAACGCCGACGGCAGCGGCGCGCGCCAGCTAACCCAGTCCGGATCGAACGAGGCGCCGACCTGGTCGCCCGACGGACGCTATATCGCTTACAGTTCGGGCCGCGGCTCCCGCTCCAGGATTCTCCTGATGCGGGCGCTCGACGGCTATGTCATCGGTCCGCTAACGGAAGGAGAAAGCAATGATACGAGTCCATCATGGTCGGGATGGTTGGGTGACTAGGGCGGGCGGCTGGGGCTGCGTGGCCGCGATGGGGGTTCTGGTGATGGGGCTGGCGCTCGGCGGATGCTCGTCGAAGAAGCCGGCCGGCGCGGGCGCCAATGGCCTCAACAGCAATGGGATGAACGAAAACGGGATGAACGGGACGAATGGCAGCTCGCTTAGCGGCATGCAGAATGGCACGCTCGGAGGAGGGAACCAGGGTCCGCTCAGCGATATCCATTTCGGCTACAACGATTCGGCGATCCAGTCACAGGACGGCGAGGTGCTCAAGGCCAATGCCGCCTGGCTGACCAACCATCCGCAGTCCCGCGTGCAGATCGAAGGTCATTGTGACGATCGCGGCTCTGAGGAATACAATATCGCGCTGGGAGCGCGCCGCGCGCAGGCCGCCAAGGATTACCTGGCAACCCTAGGCATCGGCGCCGACCGCATGTCAACGATCAGTTATGGCAAGGAGTTGCCGCTGTGCAGCGACGAGACCGACGATTGCTGGGCGCAGAACCGGCGCGATCATTTTGCGGTATCGCAATGAAGGCACGCGCGCCCGGACGTTCGCGCTGGATGATTGGCCTGGCGGCCTGCGGTGCCGCAGTCGCGATCGCCGGATGCGCTCCGACCTCTGACGTGCAGCAATTGCAGGACAGCGATTCGAGCCTGCGCGGGATCATCGCCAACGATCATCAGGAGATCGCGGACCTGCGGGAGCAGGTCGGCCGGCTCAACGACACCGTCATCGAGATCCAGCATGGCGGTGAAGCCGCGATCGGCAGCGGCGGCAAACCGGGCTCGCTCAAGGCCCGCGTGGCGCATCTCGAGAGCGAAGTCGCGGCGCTGCAGCCGGCGGCCAACGCGGCGCCGCCGGGCGCTCCGGTGATGCCGGGCATGCCGGGCGCGCCCGGCACGATCGCGCCGGGCGCGGCGAATACGATGGGCATGCCGATGACCGATGGCGCGGCGGCGGGTGCGGCGGCCGGCGCGGATGCGGCGACGGCGGACAACTCGGCCAACGCGGACAACTCGGCCAACGCGGACAACTCGGCTAACGCGGACACCAACGGCAACGGCCATAGCGACAGCAACGACAACGAGAGTGCCGCGGCGCCGCCGGCCGTCAATCCGCCGCCGCCCGCCCCGGAACCGGCCGCGCCGCCGCCCCCGGATTGGCATACGGTGCTCAACCAGGAGATTGCGGCGGCACAGAGCAGCGGCGACCCGGCGGCGAAGTACTATCGCGCGGGGCTCGCCGAGATGCGCGCGGGCAGCTACGCCGGCGCGATTGGCAAGTTCCAGGCCTTGCAGCATCGCTACCCGAAGTCGCCTTTGAGCGAGCCGGCGGAATATTTTTCAGCTAACGCGCTCTACGAACTGGGCAAATACGATGATTCGATTCTGCAGTACAACGACTTGGTGATGCGTTTCCCCAAGGGCCGTTTCGCCAGCGCGTCGTTGCTCAGCGAGGCGCAATCGTTCATGAAGATCGGCGACCGTATCGACGCGCGCCTGACCCTGCAGAAGCTGCTCAGCGATCATCCGGCGTCGGCCCAGGCGCCAACCGCCCGCGCGATGATGAGTTCGCTGGCCAACGGCTAGGCGATGGCGCGCAACTTGACGACGGGACGATCGATGACGCTGGAGTGCGCTGCGCGATGGAGATAATCCGCGACCTCGAGGCGCTGGCGCCGCAGCCCTTTGCGGTGGTCGCGCTGGGCAATTTCGATGGCGTCCACATGGGCCATCAGTGGATCCTCAAGGTGGCGATCGAGAACGCGCGCGCCAGCGGGGGCCGCGCCTTCGCGCTGACCTTCGAGCCGTCGCCGGCGCGGGTGCTGGCGCCCGAGCGTGCGCCGCGCCTGATCCTGGCGCCCGAGGACAAGCTCGAGCTGCTGCGCCGATCGGGCGTCGACGGCGTGATCGTATTGAATTTCACGCGCGAACTGAGCTTGCTGGCGCCGCGCGATTTCGTCAGCCAATACCTCGTCGAACGGATTGGGGCGCGCGCGGTGATCGTCGGCCATAGCGTGAGCTTCGGCCATAATCGCGCGGGCAACGCCGAGGTGATGGCGGAACTCGGACGCGAAGCGGGCTTCGCGGTGAAGGTGATCGGGCCGATCAAGGTCGCCGGGATGGAAGTGAGTTCGACGCGGGTGCGCGAGGTGATCGCGGCGGGCGACCTGCGCACGGCGGCCAACCTGCTCGGGCGGCATCATTTCGTCAGCGGTCCGGTGGTGCATGGGCGCGAGCGCGGCCGCACGATCGGCTTTCCCACGGCCAATATCCAGAGCCGCACCGAATGTATCCCGCCCGACGGCGTCTATGCGACGCGGCTGATTCTGCCCGACGCATCGACGCACGCCTCGATCACGAATATCGGGATGCGGCCGACGTTTGCCGAGCCCGAGCGCACGATCGAGGCGCACGTCTTCGACTTCAATCGCGATATCTACGATCAGCCGGTGCGCCTGGAACTGATCGAGCGGATTCGCGCGGAGCGCAAGTTCGAGTCGGGCGCGGCGCTGGCCGCGCAGATCACCTCGGACTTGAAGCGCGCGCGCGCAATCCTGCTGCTCGCCTGATCGGCCGCGCGATCGGCGCGGCTCAGCCAAGTTTGGCCGCCGGTTCAACCCATTCGCGCGCCATCCGCTCGAGCACCGCGGGAAGCGCGGCCTCGTCGCCAGGTAGATCTAGCAACTGAACGATCTCGCTCACGCCCGCGGCGCGATAGGCAGGCAGGTCGGCCGGCGTGACCTTTTGCGTATAGGGCGAGACAATCATCTCGATATCGGCTGCCTTGCGGCCCTTTTCGGCGAGCAGCGCACCAAGCCGCTCGATCTTCGCGGCGGCGGCGGCGGGCGTCAGATTAAAGCCGAACCATCCGTTGCCGTACTCGGCGACGCGCCGCAACGCGGGCGTGCTCTCGCCGCCGAAAATGATCGGAACGTTGCCGCCCTGCGCCGGCTTCGGGAAGCTGCGCGCGCCGTCGAAGTTGACGAATTCGCCGTGATGGGTCGATTGCTCTTCACTCCACAGCTTGCGCATCACGTCGATGTATTCGCGCGTTCGCTGGACACGGCGCTCGAACGGGATGCCCAGCGCCTTGAACTCTTCCGCCGACCAGCCGATACCGACGCCAAGGGCGAAGCGGCCGCCGCTGAGATAGTCGAGGCTGGCGATGACTTTCGCCAGCACCAGCGGATTATGTTCGGGGACCAGGCAGATGCCGGTGGCGAGGCGAATCCGGGTAGTGCGCGCGGCGGCGAAGGTCAGCGCGATGAACGGGTCCATCCAATCGATGGTGCTCGGCGCGGCGAACGCACCGTCGTCGGAGTAGGGATATTTCGATTCGCGATAGGCGTCGAAGAGCACCACGTGCTCGGGCGCCCACAGCGTACCGAAGCCCAGGCGGTCGGCGTGCTCGGCGATCGTACGGAGAACGCGCGGATGCGCCGCCTTGCCCAATCCCGCGGTCAACAGTCCAATCTTCATCGAATTTCTCCTGCCGGCCCGCAACGACGGGCAGCGGCTATATGTTTCGCGCGCTCAGCCGCGCCGGGGCGCAAACTACGGCTTGACGAATTTCAGGATAAAGCGATCCTGCGTATGGTTCATCTTCCAGAACGGTTCCGTGCGCGGATCCTTGGGATTGCGCAGAAGGTCGGAGCTGGCGGCGAGTTTGAACCCCGCCTGCTCGACCTGTTTGGTCAGGAACGCCTCGTCGATGCGATGGAGCGTGTTGGTATCGCGGATGCCCGATCCGGGTTGGGCGCTGTTATCGACGATCGCATAGATGCCGCCGGGCTTGAGCGCCTTGAACACGCTCGCATTGAGCTTGGTGG
>DATLRA010000045.1:0-36318 GCA_035534935.1 Binataceae bacterium (SeqCode) | reverse complement strand
CTCCCAGTAGGACGGGCCGCGTAAGCGCCTGATGGATCAGCGTTCTTTGAACTTCCGTATCCATCGCAGTACCACGGGCTAGAAAAGTGCGGGCGCGAACGGAAACAGCGCCGTCATCAACTGCGTCGCGCCGAGCGCCGCCGCCCCACCGAGCGCGACCGCCGACATTTTCCGCGCGCCGGTGCCGTGCTCGCTAAAGGTCCAGGTCAGCCCGCATCCGATGACGGCAATGGTCGTAGCAGCGTGAGCGACAGTGCCTTGCAAGTCGCCCTGAATCGTCGCGAGGGGAGCATCCCACGGCAGTACCCCGATGCCGGTGGTGGCGAGCGCCTGTGCGGGCCACAGAATCGTTACCACGGCGACCGCGTAGCCGAGCTTGCTGGTCCAACTGCCGATGCGCGCACGAAACCTATTGACGATCGACTTCATGACGACCTCCTATCGAACTGAGTTTGAAACCGATTGCTGGATCGTAACCATCGACACGAACCATTTCGGTCACGCGCCGTCCGCCGGGCGTGCGTGTGATAAATGCCAAGAGATTGACAGTCTGAGCGATCAGATCCGGCTGCGGCGGCACTCGCGCTTCCTGAACGAGGCTGCCCAGCCGCGTGAGTGCGGCGCTGGCGCTGTTGGCGTGCACGGTCGTGACGCCGCCGGGATGACCGGTGTTCCAAGCCTTGAGCAGCGCCAGCGCCTCCGCGCCACGAACCTCACCGATGATGATCCGGTCGGGACGCGCGCGCATCGTGGTGCGCGTGAGGAAGGTGAGGTCCGCGGCGGCAGTCGTGTGCAGTTGCATCACGTTCGGCGCGTCGCAATGCAATTCGAGCGTGTCCTCGATGATGATGAAACGTTCGTTAGGGTTCCCGAGCCTGACCATCTCGTGGAGCAACGCGTTCGCGAGAGTCGTCTTACCTGAGCCGGTTCCGCCAGCGAGCACGATGTTCTCGCGTCTGGCGACGGCGGCGCGAAACTCTTCGGCCTGGTTGACGCCGATGATTCCGCCGGCGAGATAGTCGTCCAGCGTGTAGATGAGCCGGGCGTGCTTTCGGATTACGAACGACGGGGAACTGACGACCGGAGGGAGCCAGCCGGTGAAGCGGCTTCCATCCAATGGCAGTTCGCATTCGATGACCGGACGGTGATCGTTAGCGACGGTATTGAGAGCGAACGCGACCGTACCGATCAGCCGCTCCGCCTGAACGGCCGGCATTCGCGCTCCCGCTGGCCGCATCCCGCCGCGATG
Organism: Binataceae bacterium (SeqCode); assembly: GCA_035534935.1. Taxonomy (GTDB): domain Bacteria; phylum Desulfobacterota; class Binatia; order Binatales; family Binataceae; genus JADMIL01. The sequence goes on along the minus strand of DATLRA010000045.1, from coordinate 35,069 downwards.
GGATTCAACCCAGAGCGTCCCGTCGGGATTGAGGATAATCTCGATCACGTCGGGATCGCCGAGCGCGGCCAGCACGATGGGACCAAGCTCGCGCCGAAGCCCAAGGGTCACGCTGACGGCGGATGGCGTCGAGCCGCGCGACCGTTATACCGGCCTGCTGAATTTGGAAGATTCGACTCTCGGTTTTTGGTTCGCTGCCTCAGTTTGACTCCGGACCGATTGGATTGTATCGGAGCTCCGCGATCCTGAGTTTCGTCACGAAGGTCTTCATGCTTACTGCCGGGTCGAAGTTGCTGGCGTGATCGCGATAGAGGGCGCCTGCCAGTTCCGCGCACGAGTCGCGGAATTTGATCCATTGAAGCTGCGATTCCTGCGCGGCCTTCTTATAGTTCTCGATGTAGTATCTGTCCTGATCCGAGAGATTTTTCGCTCTCGAGTGCTGTAAAGCTTCCTGCCAAGCCTCTATCTTTTCATGAACGTTGCGGCGAAACTCTCGCTCGAGCTCGCCTTCGACAGTGCGATACGCGCCAGCGGTGGCGGGCTCAAGCTTGCGTGCTTGTATCGTTTCGGTTAGCAACTTCAGAAAATCATCTCGCGCAAACTGCTCCTGACCGAAACCGGCCTGGCCCCTTATTGTGCCGTCGGCAAACGCGTCATAACCCCGTTCGGCTTCCCGCATCTGGTAGGCCTTGAAAGTGGTAACAACCCGGTCGAAGATTGCCCGATCTTTCGCGCTGAGCGTGCTTGTTATCGTGGCGACGCGGCGGCTTAGCGCGGATTGTGCGGAAAGCTGAGCGACGGCATCGCAGATCTCCATCTCCAACGTGTTCTCAGCCAAATCGTTGCAGTAATCCACTCGCGGGCAAGCTCTCCGACCGCTGCGCCTGCACGTCCTGATAGCCTTCTCGAGGATAGCCGCCTGATCGCCATTAAAGTCGTGGGGGCTCTTTTGCTTCCACGTCGTCAGCGCGGCCTCGGCCTTGTTCAGATCGCGCGGCGTGCCCTCACCATTGAGATACATAAGGGCGACAAACCCGCCCGAGTTCTTCTCCTTGAAGCACTTCAACGCCCTTGGGTAGTTGGGCGCCCCATCGACTCCAAAGTAGTAGGAGATGCAGGGAAATTGCGCCGGGAAGCATCTCTGGCTCTGGGCGGTATCTGCAGGGTGGTTGCAGTCAGCTTCCGCGACGTGCGATGGAGAGCCGACGAATACGGCGAACGCGCAGAGCGCGAGCAGTGTCACGCTGCACAGTTTGGCGAAGCGACTGGACGGGCCTTCAGAGAGCGTTCGCATTCACAGGAAAGGCTGTATCGTGTGGCGGTGCCGCGCGCAATGGTTCCGCCTGCGGTTACTATCGCCGACGAAAGCGTTCGTGCTCCTCGCGCCGTCGCCTTTGCAGGCCTCCAGGATGGGCGCTGCCGGAGCGTTCCCAATCGGTATAGTGATTCGCTGCGCCCTCGTAATCTCCGTTGTTGAGCAGTCTCAGGACCGAAGAACCCCGCAAAGCGCCGGGTCCAATGTTGAAGGTGAGGCTGATCAAAGCATCGAACTCATTCTGGCTGAGCGGAACGCGAACCTCTCTGTTGACCGCGTCCTCGACTGTGCGCAGATCTTCCCGCAGGATCTGCTCTGCTCGCATCCTGCTGATCTCGCCCCACCGCTCCTGGTCGGCGGGCGTCACTGGGCCGGAGTGGAGTTTGTGTCCGATTCCGATCGTAGCATTGGGAGGGCTGCTCGCGTCGTCACACGGCGTAGCACAGAATCCCTCTATGTCCGGGCGCTCCAGAAACTCGATTAAGCTCTGGCTCACGCGCATGCCGCGCGGTCCGCTGTACTTGGACAGGGCTCGGGCGGTTTCGTCGCGCGGCTCGATCAACCCGTTGCGAGCGAGGCCATGGCGAGGCCGAAACTCGTCGATCGCTCCCAGCGTCTCGCTGTTCATCCTGCCGTTGACCTCAAGCCAACGATCGCTCCGGTGGTCCTCGGCCAGATGCATGTTGAGCTCGCCCTGCACCGTCCTGACGTCGGTGTCGCGGTTCGCGGCGCCTTCTTTCGGGTCTCCCACAGAATCGCGAATGTCCGTGTTCAAGTTTGTGTCTCCTCATCGAGCGCCAAGCATACCGCCCGAGTGTGCTCCCCTTCGCTCCAAACATTCTTACACAAAAACAGGCTCGTCCATACTACTGTAGGAGACTAGGACTTGGTGGCTCACGAACGGCGCGGCGTCTCGTCCTGGTATCGATGCAGTTGCTTGTACCGATGGCGGCCGGTGATGCGTAGGTAGCCCTGGAACGGCGGCAGGAGCTTCTTCTTTCGCCAGAGCACTCGCACGCTGCTGACCAGCATCTTCCGAACGCCGAGCCGAAGGCCCAGGCGGCGGTCGCGCGCTTCGTTCTCGAGTCCGGTGCCGACGACACGGCCGGTGATCTGCTGGCCCGGCTCAATCGTCGTCAGCCGGATAGGCGCCCGCCGGTCGAGAATCTGATCGCGGTGACGCGCTCGGCTCTTGATGATGTCGGTCGCGAGTTGTTGTTCACGCAGAGTCTTCTCCAGATCCGGCGAGAGCCGCCAACTGAGCGAGTCCACCTTGAAGGCGAGACCTTCGCGTTCGAGAAACGCGAGCCGCGCCAAGTCCTGGGCACGGCGCGTTCTCTGAGCCGCGCCTTTGGGTTGCTTGCCGTCGAAAGTGACGAGTCCGCTTTCGTTCGGGCGGCGGAGCAAGGCACGGTCGATTTCGGTGAACTGCATCCGCTCGACCGCGCGGCCGCGCGCATCAACGATGTCCCGTTCGCTTCTGAGGCCAAGTTCGCGGCTTGCGATCTCAGCGCTGCGCTCGCGAATGCCGGACTTGATGTAGTTTGCGTCGATTCTGAGCGGTTGCCCGGTCTCATCCCGTCCCCGAAGCAGGATATGGACATGCGGATTGTCGGTGTTGTGATGATCGATCGCCGCCCACTCGAGGCTCGTTCCCAGGTCGCGCTCCATCTGTGACATCAGAGTCCGCGCGTGCTCGCGCAGGTCGATCTCGGTGCCGTTCTCGGGCGACACGATGATCCGGAACATGAGCTGGTCGCCGGCTTCCTGCCACGTCTTTGCAATCTGCGGGAGGTTGATGTCATCGCGGCCGGCGTCAAAGCCAAGCCCTTTGGCACCCTTCTGCTGCGCGCCTTCCCGTGCGAGGTAGCGACCGTGCGCCGCCCAGGACGCCGACTTGGTATTGCGTGAATATGAGACCTTGACGGCGCTTCGTTGCAGATACGAGCGGGTGTTGAGCCGTACATCCGTACCGCGCCGCGCGAAGCGCGATATTCTGACCCCGCGTGACTGGCGGGAGCCCAGCGAAGCCGCCGTCCACCAAAGCTTCCGGATATGCCGCCGCTCGCCACGGCGGCGCAATGGCCGGGGCTTCATCTCCAGATCATCGCGCAGCAAGTTGCTCATGATGCATTCCGATCCAGAAGCGCAGCCATCGCGCTCGGAAGTTGCGCGCTATCGCTCGGCGGCGTGGCGAGATTTCATGCTCTCAATTTCCCTTGAGACGCGGGTCGTCGGAGTTCACGCACACAGCCTGCATGGCTCCAAGAAGTTTCAATGTTGTAGGGGCAATCACCTCTCTCTGGCGAATCCTCTACAGTCTCTCTCATTTTGCTCTAATGTGAAGATTTCGGGAAATATTCGAGTAACCCTTTACTACACCGTCCGAAGTGAAGTCCACACTTGAATAGCCGTAGCTCCATATGTCGCCAACTCCCCCGCCGTCTATGATACTCGTTGGCGTGCCCTGTATTGCGAGCACCTCGTCCTTAGTCGAACCTAACGCGAAGTGGCGACCAACAGACAACGGCTTATCAGTGGAGCTCGGCTCGGTTGCTGTAACCTCGACGGAATTAGACGACCACCCGATGTGCGCCCGCTTCCTTTTGGTATAAGACGGTGCTCGCGGCGCCTTCTTAGTTGCAGTCTCAGGAACCAGCCCACCGACGAGATCGCTACTTGGCGTCACAGTAGCTGCCGATGATGCTACGGCGAGTGGAGCAGGCGTGACTGTGCTTTCCATGTGACCAGGTGTGAAATCTGTCGTCCCGACTCGGGGCGTACTGCTTGGTTCCTCGGACGACCAAAAATAGCCTAGCGAAACGAGCAGTCCGACCAAGCCCAGAGCTACCAGCCACACCCGCCCACGGAGCGAGAGGGGGTGGGACTTCGACTCGGGCAGAGCAGCTTTCGGACTTTGAACGCGAACAGTCGGGGCAGTAGCTGAGGTAAATGTACATGCTAGGAGACGGTGTTCAAACTCGGCCGCACTGCCGATTCTCTGACTGGATTCGTATTCGAGCGCGTAGTCGATAACCTCGGCCAGAGCCTTGTTGCAGTTCTTGCAAGCCTCGCCAACAGGCGGGAACGTAAATGGTGGTTCGGTAGAAGGGTCGCCACCGGAGAGCGCGTGATGCATCGTTGCCGCGAGCGCATAAAGATCACTACGCTGATCCACCTTCCCGCGATATTGCTCGGGGGGTGCATACCCCGCAGTGCCTATCATCGTGGCCGTTTTCGCAGGCTGGAAGAACCGAGCGATCCCAAAATCAATGAGCTTCACCCGTCCAGACGGCTCTATCATTATGTTCGAGGGTTTCAGGTCGCGGTATATCACCGGCGGACGACGGCTGTGAAGATACTTTAGCGTGTTTAGAACTTGCAGAGCGATGTCCACCACCGCCGCTTCGCTTAACTTGCCTCCCTTGGCCGCGAGCTTTTGTTCCAGCGTTTCTCCGGCGACATAATCCATTACGAGGTAGTGCTGGCTCTGTTCGCTGAAACAATCGTGAACTCTTGGAATGTGCTCACTATCGAGGGCTGCCAGCATTTCGGCCTCGCGCTCAAATGCCCGTATGGCTTGTTTGCGAGCGTCTTGGTCTGAGAAAATGTCAATCAGTTCAGCGAGAGCACAGCGGCGCCGGGCGAGGCGCAGATCTTCAGCAAGGTATACGCGCTTCATTCCCCCGCCGCCGAGCAGCTTTACGACCGTATAACGACCGCCAACTATTTCTCCTGAGCCAAGCACCTTCATCGGGCCAATAGGCTCCATCTTCGCGCAGGTCCACGGTTGAACTTAGGATTTAGCATAGCGAGACGGCCAAGTCGGGCCATATGATACGGGCGTGACGATTAATTCTTCCCAAACCGCGCATCTGGAGGAAGACTCGGATGGCTCGCAGTACAGCATGGATTGCCGCAGGCGTCGCCCTTGCAGTAACAATCTCTCCGTTGCCGCTCAGAAGGGCGGTAGCGTGGGCGGGTGGCCATGAGGCGCAAGATGCCGCCGATCAGGCGCGCGACGCAGCGGATTCAGCCCAGGATGCGGCCGACCAGATGAATAGCGCCGCTTCTGATGCTCAGGACGCGGCCGATAGCGCGGCCGAGGCCCGGGATAGCGCATCCTCGGACACACCGCAGGAAGTTCAGGATGCGACCGAGAACGCGGCCGATCAAGCGCAAGATGCGGCCGAGTCGGCTAGTTCAGCGGCGAGCGACGCTCAAGACGCTGCCGATGACGCCGACGATACGGCACAGGCGGCTAAGGACGCGGCCGACCAGTAATCAGGCTTAGTCGTGTGGGAGACCTAAGAGTTTTCGATCATAAAGTGATCATAAACCGCTCGACTTGCGCGATGGACGCAGTGCTTCGCTCGCACGAGACGACTTTAAATCGTTGATTTAACTGGATTTTCTGGAGCCACCCGTCGGAGTCGAACCGACGACCTGCTGATTACGAATCAGCTGCTCTACCAACTGAGCTAGGGTGGCGCCCACGTCCGGCCGGACGCAAAAGCGAGAGCATTTAGCTAGCACGATGGCGAATCGCGGGGAAGGTGCTCCGCCTTGGATTGCGCATCCCCGGCCACACTGAGCATCCCGCGCGGCGCTTCCGCCCCCAGCCACACCGAGCACCACCGTTCGCCCCCCGGCCATACGGAGCACCCCGCGCCACACTTCGCGCATGGACTCGGACTCGCGGCACCGGTCAGGGGCGCAGTTCGTAGAGTGCCGAGAACGCGTCCTTGATCGGCAGGCGCGTGAAGCGGCCGAAGCCGGCCTCGGCCGCCAGCGCCCGGGCCTTCTCCTCGCCCATCAGCGCGCCGATACCAGCGCCGCCGTGGGCCAGCGACACCGTCATGCAATAGAGCGTGCTGGTCGAGTACATCAGCCGGCCCATCGGATTGATGTTGTCCTCGACCTTGGCCGAGACGTTCATCTCGACCATCAGGAAGGCGCCGTCGGGTTTGAGCGCGTTGCGGATCGAGCGCATCAGGCCGACCGGATCGGCCGAATCATGGATCACGTCGAAGCACGAGATGAAGTCGAACTGCGCGCTGGGCAGCCTGGTGCAATCGACCACGTCGAAGACCACACGATCGGCGACGCCGGCCGCCGCCGCGTTGGCGCGCGCCCGCTCGACCGAACCGCCGTGCGCGTCGTAGCCGTGGACGCGCGAGTTGGGAAAGGCCGTGGCGATTGCGACGACCGCGCGTCCGCTGCCACATCCGACGTCCAGGGCGACGCCGCCGGCGCGCAGCCGGGCCTCGACGGCGGGCATCGCGGGGAACCATTTGCGGACCAGTTGATGGCGATAGATAGGGGCCGAGCCGCGCTCGATGGCGGCGAAGACTTCGGGCGGATATTCGCTTTGCGGAATGCCGCGGCCGGTGCGGAACGACTCCATCAGCTTGGGCGCCATCGCGACTTCCGGCACAATCATCTGCATGAAGCCGCCCATGAAGAACGGCGAATTCTCGTCGGCCAGGATCATCGCGTGCTCGGGCGACATGGTGTAGCGCTCGCCGGCGGCGTCGTAGTCGAGATATTTGGCCGCGGTCATCGCGCCCAGCCATTCGCGCAGGTAGCGCTGATCGAGCGAGGTGCGCGCGGCGAGTTCGGCGACGGTGACGGGGCCGGCGCCGGCCAGCGCCTTGAAGATGCCGAGGCGGTCGCCGATATAGGTCAGGGCACCCTGCAGGGCCGCGCCGATATCATTCATCATCAGGCCGGCGAACGACTTCACCTCGGCCCAATCGACATTTTTGGTCTCTTCAGGCATGGCGGAACTCTCCGTTGCGCGGCGCATTCGAGCGTGCGGCCGCGCCTCTCTTGTAGCGTCAATCGAGGGAATTCTCCAGCCGCGCCGATTGCGGCGAGCGGCGGCGCGGGTGAGGGCGCGCCGGTTTCGCTCCCTCATTACCCGATGCATGTTAAGATACAAGAATCCCGGGATTCTTCGCTGCGCTCAGAATGCCGCAATGGATTTTGCGCAGAGCTTCCTTTAGGCGATAGATTTGTCGGGCGCCGCGCCGAACATGTCGGATTGCGTGTCGGCCGCGTCGGCCGGGGCGAACAGGCCGTCGCGCTCGGCGAAGGGGCGGAACTTTTCGTAGAGGTCGGCGAGCTTGGCCTGGTAGTAGGCCACGTTCTCGTCGGGATTTTGCGGATCGTACTCGGCGGCCATTTTGGCCGCGTCGCTGACCTTCACGCGCTTGGTCTTGCCCGTCACATAATAGGAAATCTGATCGCCGCTCAAGTACGGACGCGCCGCCTTCAGCGCCAGTTCGTAGGCGGCCGAAACGTTGCGCCGCTTGCCGCCGATCTTGTCGCGATAGAGGTCGGGCGAATCCTGCAGCGTCTCGGTCTTCATCAGTTCGCCGATGCCGAGTTCGTGGCGCTCGAGCCGCGCGCGATAGCTCTCGTAGAGCTCCACGATCGCGCCGCGCCGATCGTCGAGCAGCAGGCGGAACAGCTCGCGCATGAAGGCGCGCTGGAAGCGTTCGAGCCCGCGCGACTTGAGGCCCGACCCGCGGATCGTCATCTCGCCGCGATCGTCGCGCAGCACATAATTCTTCATTTTGTAGCTGAACATCGCCGGGTAGCGCCCGTCGATTTCGAGCCGGATCCCGGCCGGCATCGATCCCGCGACCGCGTCGAGCAGGCTTAGCGCGGCGGCCTCGTCGTCGAGCGCAAACGGCGCAACGAAGTAGATGCCGTCGGTGTCGACCTCGATCACGATTGCGCCGCGCGCCGCCAGTTCGCCGACCGCGCGCTGGATCAGCTCGCGTCCGCTCTGGGTGACGGCGTTGGCCTGGGCGAAGTCGTTGAAATGGCCGAGCGAGAAGCCGAGGTAGCCGTAGAACGAATTGATCAGGATTTTGAAAGTCTGCTGTAGCGCCTCAAAGTTGCGCCGCTCGGCGCTGTCGACTTCGCGCGCGGCGGCCTTGGCCTGTACGCGGAAGCTGCGCAGGTCCTCGAGCAGCTTGAGGAACACGCCGAGCTTATCGGTGGCCGGCGCGTGGCGCTCGGTGATCATCAGCGACGGATAGAGCGAGGTCACGTCGCAATGCAGGACGTTGCGCGCGACGCCGCATTGCAGCATCGCGGTGTATCCCCCGGCGACTTCGCTCGGCGCGCCCGGCAGCGGAATCGAATGCCGCGCGGCGAGGTACGCGCGCATCAGCAACGCGTCGATCTTGGTCGCGTTCCCGCGCAGCACCGCGTTCTGGTACGAGTAGGGAAAAATCTGCGCCTGCACGAAATAGCTCGGCGACAGCACGGCGGCCAGCGCGCCGGCCTCGCGCACGTCGTCGAGCGCGTAGGCGAGGAGCGCGTCGGGGCGCTCGGCGAAATGTTCGCTGACGCGCGCGGCGTCGAGGTAGACGCGGTCGGGGCGGGCCAGCCCAAAATGAATCGCGAGCTGCTTGAGCCCAAAGCCTTCGAGCTCGCGGCTCGCGATATCGTAGTGCTGGGCTAAGATCCAGGTATCGATAATGCTGCGGCCGTAGATGTCGTAGCGGCGAAACGCAATCGAGCGCTCGGCGATCTGCAGGCGCGACGCGCGTGCGCGCATCGGGCTGCCGTCGCGGCCGAGCGCGAGCTTCATCTTATGGCGGCGCGCGCGTTGCTCGAGGTACTCGAGGTCGAAGCGAAACAGGTTGTGGCCTTCGATCACGTCGGGGTCGCGCTCGGCGATAATCCGCACCATCTCGGCGAGCATCGCCCGCTCGTCCATCGCGACGCCCGAGAGCACGCGCTCGAAGCCGTCGCTGTCGCTGAGCGCGATCGCGATGACCCGGTCGCCCTCGCGCGCGGCGCTGGGAAACTCGAAGCCCGGACTGATGAAGGTCTCGATATCGAGCTGCATGCGGCGCAACTCGTTAAAGCGCATGCCGATGAAAAACGTCGTCCCGGTGAGCATCAGATGCTGCTCGATCGGATCGCTCGGCGCGAACCACGGCGCGTCGGGCGCACCGCCGGCCCGTCCGCTGCGGTCGCGCAGATGGCGGCGGGCGGCGTCGAGCACGGCGGCGTCGTCGAAGGTGGCCATCCAGCGGAAGTGGAAGTCGCCGGCCAGTTCGATGATCGTATGGGCGCCCGGAAATCCGCGCATCAGGTCGCGATCGGCGATCAGCACGAAGAGTCGCAGCGGCTGGCGCTCACGCACGATCGCGCCGTCGACGCGGCGGAAGATTTCGGCCTCGCCGCTGGCCGCGAGCTCGGCCGCGACCACGCGCGGCGACGCCGGATCGCCGAACAGCAGGCGATTGCCGTAGAACTGGCTCGAAATCGATTCGTATCGGTTCATGCGCGCGGCTCCGCCCGGACAATTGTGCACCCGCGGGCGCCTCGATGAAAACCGCGCGCCATCAGAATAGCCCGAGCATCGCGAGCCCGCCGAGAAAGACGGCGTACGCCGCGCCGCCGATCATCAGCGTCGGTGTGCCGAGTTTGCTATCGCGCACGTTGAAGAACAGTATCGCCGACGAGCCGAGCGCGATCGTGCCCGCGAGCAGCTCGGCCGGACTCAGATGCCACTGCGTGAAGACCAGCCCGATCGCCACCGGGATGCACGACTGAAAGACCATCGCGCCCGTGATATTGGCCAGCGCCAGATGGTCCTTGCCCTGGCGGATCCAGACCACCGAATTGTATTTTTCGGGCAATTCGGTGGCCAGCGGGCTCAGGATCAGCGACAGCACACCGGGATTGAGATGGGCGTGCTGCGCGAACTGCACGATCTGATCGACGAAGGCGACGGCGCCGATCAGCATTGCGACCACGCCGGCCGTGACCTGGGCGAGGATAATCGCGAGGCCCGGGGCGCGCCGGTCGCCGCGCGTCAGCCGGCCGAAGTAGAGTTCGTGGTCGAGTTCGAGGTCGCCCGCACGCTTGAGCCGCAGCATCATCAGGCTGTAGCCGACGTAGACGATCACCAGAGCGGCGGCGGCGGCCTGGCGCGAGAAAATCCCCAGGTGGCACGTCCCGAGGATAACCAGGGTGGCGAACACCGGGAAGAAAAAACCCAGATCGCGGCGCACGTCGGCAGCCGGCACGTTGAGCGCGATACGCCCGCGGCGCTTGCGAAAGGCGATCGCCGCGACGCCCATCACCAACAGCGCGACCGTCGAGAGCATCAGCGGCGCGCCGACAATCGCGCCCAGTCCAACCGCGCTATGGGCCGCCGGATCGTCGCGGCGGTGCATCAGGGCGACCACTGGAATAAAGGTCTCGGGCAGCGCCGTGCCGACGGCGGCGAGCAGGCTGCCGACGGCGGCCTCGGCGATTTGCAGGCGATGGCCGGCCCATTCGACGCCGTTGGTGAACATTTCAGAGCCCGCCAGGATAATCGCGAAGCTCAGGATCAGGATCAGTAGGTGAATAAGCAAAATCCGGACTCCGATGCGTGCCGCGCTTTATGACCCCGCCGGGCGCCGCTCGATATACGGCATCGATTCGGCCTTTATTCGCTTTTTTCTGTCGTTATCGGCGCACGAGATGCTACAATCAGCATTGGCGATGGCGACTATAGCGTCCGGCGAGAGTATACTAATCAATGTCAGGGGGTCGTAAGGGCTCCAGATCATTAGAATCCGACTCCGGGTAATTTCGTCATTATAATTGAAGAGCGAGATGGTGCAGCCGTTGCGGCTGGCGGATGACTTTGACTCAAAAAAGACCGCTGGATATGCTGGCTCGTTTGGCAGCTTGCGGCTAATCTGCTAGGGAATTCATCCGCGCAGGGCGCAAATCCGTATTTTTCCGGCGCAGCGACCCCCGCGCAACGCCATCCCACCGTTTCGCGCAGCGACCGGTGGACGTGAAACCGGCCAGGACGGACGCGTAAAAAAGCATGAAACAGAAGCACGAAGGGAAAGATTTGCAGGGGCTCGTCGACCTCGGCCGCGAACAGGGCTACCTGACCTTCGATCAGGTCAACGACTTCCTGCCCCAGGATGTCGCCTCGCCCACCGATTTGCGCGCCGCGCTGGAGAGCTTCGAGGACATGGATATCAAGGTCCTCGACGAGGTGCCCACCGCCGGCGAGGATTCCGATACCGACACCGAGGTCAAGGAAGAGCCCGAAGAGGAGGCTGCGGCGCCGCCCCCCGACTCGCTCACCGAATCGTCGGACCCGGTGCGCCTCTATCTGAAGGAGATGGGCAATTTCCAACTGCTCTCGCGCGAGCAGGAGGTCGAGATTGCCAAGCGTATCGAGGCCGGCGAAAACGAAGTCGAGGACGAGGTTCTGCGCTCTCCGGTCACGCTCGACCTGGTGATCGACGTGGGCGAGCGGGTCGAGGCCGGCGAGGCCGACTTGCGCGCGATCTTCGAGGAGAACGAGGAGCCCTCGTCCGATCCCGACGAGGAGCGCGGTCCCGAGGCCAACGAGAAACAGATCAAGAAGCTCTTCCTCGCGGTCAAGAAGCTAACCGCGCTACGCGCCCGCGTGGAAGACGCCGAGACCAAGCTCAAGGACAAGGCCAAGGGGCCCGTCCGGACCAAGCTCGAGAAGGCGCTGGCGAAGCTCAAGGATAACGTCAAGCAGGATCTGGCCGAGATGGAGTTGTCGCGCCGCCTGCAGGAGGCGGTCATCACCGAGATGCGCCGGCTGCTGATTGAGGCGCGCAAGGCCCAGGCTCTGATTCAGCGCTACGAAGAGGCGACCGGCCGTACCAAGGCCCAACTGATTCGCGAGGCGTCCGAGGCCGACGATCGCCGCCACGTGCTCAAGGTTAACGGCACGCGCGAGAATCTGCTCGATATCGCGGCGCGCATCAAGGAGTCGCAAAAGACCATCCGCGAGGTCGAGCGGCGCGTCAAGGTCACCACCGACGAGTTCGCCCGTTCGATCGAGACCATCGCGTCGGGCCAGGACAAGAGCAAGCGCGCGAAGAAGGAGCTGACCGAGGCCAACCTGCGGCTGGTCGTGAGCCTCGCCAAGCGTTACACCAATCGCGGCCTGGGCTTCCTCGATCTGATCCAGGAGGGCAATATCGGCCTGATGCGCGCGGTCGACAAGTTCGAGTACCAGCGCGGCTACAAGTTCTCGACCTACGCCACGTGGTGGATCCGCCAGTCGATGTCGCGGGCGATCGCCGACCAGGGCCGCACGATTCGCATTCCGGTGCATATGGTCGAGACCATCAACAAGCTGCTGCGCGTCACCCGCCTGCTGGTCCAGCGCCTGGGGCGCGAGCCCAGTCCCGAGGAGATCGCCGAGCAGATGGAGATGCCGCTGGACAAGGTCCAGAAGGTGCTCAAGATCGTCAAGGAGCCGATTTCGCTCGAAACGCCGATCGGCGACGAAGAGGAAAGCTCGCTCGGCGATTTCGTCGAGGACGAACTGGCGCCCTCGCCGGTCGAGGCGGCGATCCAGGGCAACTTGGGCGAGCAGACCCGCAAGGTGCTGGCCACGCTGACGCCGCGCGAGGAGCAGATCCTGCGGATGCGCTTCGGTATCGGGCAGAAGACTGACTATACGCTCGAGGAAGTCGGCAAGCAGTTCGCGGTGACCCGCGAGCGTATCCGGCAGATCGAGGCCAAGGCGCTGCGCAAGCTGCGCCAGACCGGGCGCTCGCGCAACCTCGAGGGGTTCATGGAGCGCGAGCAATAGCGCGCGCGATGTAATGGCTATTCGACGGGACGGACGCGCAGGCGTCCGCCCCGTTTTTTTATTTCGCGACCGCCGCGTAAATTCCGACGAGAATTCCTGCAGAATGTATCGGCTTTGATTGAATTTTGGGGCTCTCTAATTGCGGCCTCGTGGACCGAAGAATCGATCGCCGTTAAAGTGAATCAGATGATCGGGAACGTCGGCCAACCATACTTCAGTTTCCCAGGCAATGTGTGGAGCGTGCCTCCGGAATTCCGCCATGTCAGGAAATGCGCTCACAAAAATTATCCCGGCAGGACATTGAGCGAACATCCATTTAAGTTCCACGACACGCTTAGGTGAGACCGGTCCGTGAGAGGTTACGGCCTCGATCAGAAAAAGCCATGCCCGCTCCCGGTCGAAAAGAAGCACGTCGGGTAATTTGTCGTGCTGGGTGATAGGAACGCCCAGACGAGTGAGTTCTGCGACGTCAACGATCAGGCCTTTGTTCGAGCTATCGCCAAGATACAGTAGCTTTGAGCCAGCCGCGAACCGCGGAGCGAACTCTTCCACGATCGCTTTCTGCACTTGATTGTGTCGGCCGGGAGAGAGGCGAAATTTCTGACCATCGGGCAAAAGAATGGGAATTCGCCGCAGGTCGCGCGCTGGCGAGTAGAGTACTTTCAGCGCGCCGTGCTCCGTGATGAATTTGCGCGCGGCCGGCTTCCAATTGTGTGTGCCATAGGTTCTTACGGCGGCCAGCGCCGCTTCGGTAATCGCGTAATGCGCGCGGGGACTGTTAGTCGGCAAGCCGGGATCAAAAGGATTGTAGTCGGCAATGTGAGCCTGCACGAATTGGTGTAGCACCTGCCTCCGAAATGTCTCGCGAGTATTCGGCGCATACTCCTTGCCGAATTTCTCGCGAACGTGATTCATGATGCCCTTTGTCACCGTGCATCGGCTACGGACTGCACTTGACCAGGGATTGTTTGGCCCCAACTCACACAATGCGAGCAAAGTGAGACCGGCCATCTGATTGGATTGAGCTGCGGGAAGACCCAGAGCCTTAAGTATGGCCATGGCTTCTGCAACATTAGCCACTGGCGCATACTTTCGTGCTGCGAGTAGCGTTCGCCGCCCGCATTACCAGATTATCGATCGCATCAATATCATTTACGATTGCCCTCGCCTGCCGGCCAATCGCACTTATGACGTCGAGTGTCGGCAGCGGCATTTTGCGTAGCTCGGTCGCTCCGACTTGTGTATTTCCGTTACTTGACCGGAAATAGGTATCCAACACTGCGCTACTGAAAAGCGCGGCCAAGCCGAAAGTCTCGTCTTCAGTCAACGTACCACCTGGTCGGGCGATATAGTTCAGATGGTTTTCCAGTCCAAGCATTGGGGCATTAGTTGTATGTGCGATATAAGGACCAGCCACGAGACGGCGCGCCTCTTCTTTCGCACTGAAGCGGCGCAAAAGGACGTAGTTGCGGTTGGGCACGAGAATCGGCTGCGCTGCAATTACGTTCTTGATGTATTCGGGCTTGCGCCGGCTGAGCGGCCATGTCACCCGCATCGCGAGTACGTGATTCATCCATAGAAGTGGCACGTGGCTGTCCGGAACTTGACCTGCGGTTTCAATAAACTCGTCGGCACGAAACGCTACGACCGGACCAGTGGATATTTGCAGGCCGTATTTCTCAAGCGAACCAGGCCAGCGGTCGACAAGGTGGATCAATTCATCTTCGGCGAATGTAATTGGCAGCCGTAATACTTTCTCTCGCGATCTGATGTCCAGAACAGAGTCGAGCCGCACCGAACGCTGCTTGGTGGCGTGCAGGTCGTTAATCCCATGACTGGTGGAGATGGTGAGGTATTGATTGGAGTTGCGCGTCCACCAGGCTTCTTGCCGGATACCTTTTACGACAATATTTTCCTGCAATACGGCGTCGCGCACGAATGTATCGCGGCGAGAGCCAAAGACGTGCGCAAATTCCGGGCGGATCATATTGAAATACCACTTCCGAAATAATCCAAAATAGAGTCCTGAAGCGAAGCTCCGCGGCGTGATGAAGATTGACTCACCGCCTTCGGCAAGGAGCGCGGCGCCAACAGCCATAAATAGACCGTAGATATTCGGTTGCCCATGCACTACCGCGGCCGCGGCCACGGCGCGCGGATCACCTTTGTTGAGTTTGAAATACGGCGGATTCGCGATTACCACGTCAAAGGCACGACCAGATCGCGGATGCGGCAAAAGCTCGCCCATGCTGCGGAGCGCAGCCGCGTGTTCCAGTAAGAAATCCGCGTTCACGATTTCGAATGCGATCTCGACTCCGCGGCTTGCGGCCCACTCCAGGACCATCGCGAGAACGTCAGCCAAAATATCCGCTAACGCGCCATCCACTTCGTACGCCACCAACTCAATGCGCCGCGGCGCCGTCGCACGCGCCGTCAGGAACTCGACCGCAGAACATAGCAGGATTCCCGCGCCTGCCGCAGGATCGAGTATGCGAATAGTGTCAGCGCTGGTCGTAATCTGCGCAGCCATGAAATTGGCGACCGCCGTTGGCGTCAAATACAGCCCGTGGCTCTTGCGATGAGCCGGACTCATCCGCGCGGCATACGCTGTGCCGGCGACGTCCGCCCGAAGCGTCGGGTGTTGGGGCTCGTTCGGTCGCGCCGTGATTGCTGTGTCAGGCATCGTGCGCTCTGTCCCAATGTTTTTGGGATTTATGCAGTCGGTTCTCAGTCAGCTTCACGAAGTTTATCTGATCTGGGCCCCATTGAGACAAGAACCGATGGCGAATCGCATTTACCCGTCCACGGACGTCACCGCAATAATGATTTCCTGCACGAATGGGCTGTCGTAGCCCGCCCGCTACTTGATCGCCTTGAGGTCGCGCAGGTGCGCGAGTTCCTCGCGCGTGTAGCCGTGCGCCAGCAGCACCTGCTCGGTATGCTCACCGACCAGCGGCGGACGCGTGACCTTGCCTGGCGTGTCGCCGAGCTTGACGCCCAGGCCGGTGGTCTTGAATTCGCCGAGGGCCGGATGGGCCATCTTGAGCAGCATCTCGCGCGCCGCAATCTGCGGATGGTTGAACATCTCCTCGATCGTCTGAATCGGGCCCGAGGGGATGCCGCTCTGGTTGAAGAGATCCATCCAGTGCGCCGCCGGATGGCTCTTGAGCGCCGCGTTGATCGCGTCGGTCAGGGCGGCGCGATGCTTGATGCGATGGCCGAGTTTGTCGAAGCGCGGGTCGCCGGCCAGCTCGGGCCGTCCGATCACGTTGACGAACGTGCGCCACATCGCCTCGTTGCCGACCGCGATATTGAACGGCCGATCGGCCGCCTGGAAGACGCCGTGCGGCGATGACAGCGGATGGTGGTTGCCGGCCGGGCCGGGGGTCTTGCCGGTATCGAAGTAAATTCCCGCCGACCAACTGAGGATGCTGACGATCGCCTCGACCAGCGAGGTCTCGACCTGCTGGCCGCGGCCGCTGCGATGGCGCGCCTCGAGCGCGAGCAGGATGCCCTGGGCGGCGAAGATGCCGCCGAGCAGGTCGCAGATCGCGATACCGACGCGGGTCGGTCCGCTCTCGGCGGTGCCCGTCACGCTCATCAGGCCGGAGAAGCCCTGCGCGATCTGATCGAAGCCGGGGTAGTCGCGCAGCGGGCCGGTGGCGCCGAAGCCCGAGATGCTGCAGGCGATAATCCGCGGATTGCGCGCGGCGAGTTGCGCGTAGCTGAAGCCGATCGCGGCCATCACGCCGGGCCGGAAGTTGTCGATGACCACGTCGGCGCCGTCGATCAGGCGCTGGAGCACGGCGCGCCCCTCGGGGGTCTTGGTCGAGACCTGGATGCTCTTCTTCGAGCGGTTGGTGCTGAGAAAGAAGTAGGTGTCGTGGCCGCTCTCGTCGCCCATCTCGCCGCGGGCGCCAGTTACCGGCTCGACCTTGAGCACTTCGGCGCCGTAATCGCCGAGGATTTGCGTGCAGAAGGGCCCGGCGAGATAGCGGGTGAAATCGACGACCTTGATTCCCTCGAGCGGTGGACGATCGGGCATGGGTAACTCCTCGCGGATACGCCGGCGGGGGTAAAGATCGCCGGTCCGCAATGACGAATTAGCGCGACGGGCGGCGGATTGAAACCGGGTGGCGCCGATCGCGTCTATCTATGGAGAGGCGGCGCATGGCCGCTGGCGCAGGATTGCGCCACGTATCTATAGTCAAAGCGCTCCCCGTATGAACTTGCGACACAGGAAACGCTGGTGGCGTAGCGCCGTGCCGGTCTTAATCGCCGGCGCGATCATCTTTTACTATATGCGCGGCGGCGCGGCGCAGGCGAAGTACATCACGGGCGCGGCCAGCCGCGGCTCGGTGGTGCGATCGGTGATTGCGACGGGCACGGTCAATCCGGTGACCACGGTGCAGGTCGGCTCCTACGACTCGGGACCGATCACCGCGATCTACGCGGATTTCAACGCGTCGGTCAAAGCCGGCGAGCGGGTGGCCAAGATCGATCCGCACCCCTACCAGGTCAAGGTCGACGAGTCGGCCGCGGCGCTGGCCAACGCGCGCGCCCAACTGGGCAAGGACCAGGCCGATACGGCCTATAAAAAGATTACGTTACAGCGCAATCAGCGCCTGCTGGCGGCGCAGGCGGTCTCGCAGGACACCGTCGACAGCGCGCTCAGCGCCTATCTCCAGGACGTTGCGCAGCTCGCCCTCGACCGGGCCAATATCCAGCAGCAGCAGGCCAACCTGCACGACGCACAAGTCAACCTCGACTACACCGATATCGTCTCGCCGGTCGACGGCACGATCGTCTCGCGCAACGTTGACGTGGGCCAGACGGTGGCGGCGTCGTTTCAGACACCGACGCTGTTTCTGATCGCCAAGGACCTGACCAAGATGCAGGTCGACGCCAACGTCAGCGAATCCGATATCGGGGCGATCAGCGCGGGACAGCCGGGCGGCTTCACGGTCGACGCGTTTCCGGACCGCGAGTTCGCGGGCGTGGTCGGGCAGGTGCGGCAGGCGCCGATCACCGTGCAGAACGTCGTGACCTACGACGTGGTGGTCAACGTCGCCAATCCCGAGATGCTGCTCAAACCGGGCATGACGGCCAACGTGACGATCGTCACGGCGCGGCGCGACGACGTGCTGCGCGTGCCGCTGGCGGCGATCCGCTTTGCGCCGCGCTCGCGGCGGGCGCGCGAAATGGCCGCGGCCGATCCGCCGGCCCCCGGCGCGGTCTCGAATCAGGCGCAAGTATGGATCGAGCACGATGGCAAGCTCGCTTCGGTGACCGTCAAGACCGGCCTCGACGACGGCGTCAATGTCGAAATACTGAGCGGCGACTTGAAGGCCGGCGACCAGGTGGTGGTCGAAGAGGCGCGCGCGGCGAGCGCCGGCGCGGCCGCGGGCGGTCCGCTCAGCCAGCGGCATTTCTGAGCGCGCCGCGGCGGTTTATCCGATGGCGCCGGTAATCCAGATCACCGATCTCTACAAGATCTATCGCCTCGGCGAGATCGAGGTGCGCGCGCTCAACGGCGCCAGCCTGACGATCGAGCGCGGCGAGTTCGTCGCGATCATGGGTTCGTCGGGTTCGGGCAAATCGACCCTGATGAATATCATCGGCTGCCTCGATCGGCCGACCAGTGGACGCTACCTGCTCGAGGGTATCGACGTGGCCTCGCTGAGCGAGGAGCGGCTCGCGCTGATCCGCAGCCGACGCATCGGGTTTATCTTTCAGAATTTCAACCTGCTCTCGCGCACCAGCGCGCTCGAGAACGTCGAATTGCCGCTGTTTTACTCGGCGTGGACGGCGGGCAGCGCAACGCGCGCCGCCGAGCTGCTCGAGATGGTCGGCCTCAAGGGGCGCGAGCAGAACCATTCGAACCAGCTTTCGGGCGGCCAGCAGCAGCGCGTGGCGATCGCGCGGGCGCTGATCAAGCGGCCGGCGATCCTGCTGGCCGACGAGCCGACCGGGAATCTCGATTCGACCAATTCGGCCGAGATCATGGAGATCATCCGGCGGCTTAATCGCGAGGACGGGATCACGGCGATCCTGGTCACGCACGATCCGGAAGTCGCGGCGTACGCCGACCGCGTGGTGACGTTTCGCGACGGCGTGATCGTCGCGGACGAACGCCGGACGGCGCATCCCGCGATGGGCGCGGCCGTTTCAGCGGCAACTCACGCGCTGGGCGCGGGAGCGGATCACGATTCGCCCGAGACGGCGGAGCCCGGGGGCGGCGGCGAGGCGTGGACCTTTGGCGTGATGGCGCTGAGTGCGGCGGCGCGCGCGCTGCGGCGCAACAAATTGCGCGCGGCGCTGACCATGCTGGGGATCTTCATCGGGGTGGCGGCGGTAATCGCGATGGTCGCGATTGGCGACGGCGCGCGCTACGCGGTTGAACAGCAAATCCAGAGCCTCGGCACCAATCAGCTAATCGTGCTGCCGGGCGCGACCACCGCCAACGGCGTGCGCGCGGGCTTCGGCAGCAATTCGACGCTGACGGTGGCCGACGCCGACGCGGTGCGGACCGAGGCGCGCACGGTTGAGGCGGTCAGCTATATCGACCGGCAGGTCGCACAGGTGGTGTATGGCAGCCGCAACTGGAGCACCAGTATCAGCGGCACGACGCCGGTATGCGTGCTCGGGCAGACCGTGATCAACAACCTGTTTGGCCCCGGGGCCACGCCGATCGGCGTGACGATCCGGGTGCGCGGCTATCCGCTGCGCGTGATCGGCGTGCTCGAGGTGAAGGGCCAGTCGAACTTTGGCCAGGATCAGGACGACGTAATCCTGATGCCGTTTGCAACCGCGGAACGCAAGGTGCTGGGGGTCTCGGGGGTCAGCGTGGCGGTCTCGTCGGCGACCGGCAACGGCGCGGCCAATCCGGTGCAGAATCCCTACGCGAGCATCCCGGTGGCGGGATCGATCTACGCGTCGAGCAACCCGGTGCTGAGTCCGTTTGGCGGGGCGCCCAAAATTTCCGGCGTGGTCAACATGCTCTTCGTCAAGGCCCGCAGCGCCGACCTGGTGCCGGCGGCGCAGGCGGAAGTCACCGCGATCTTGCATCGGCGGCATCATGTGAACGCCGGCCAGGACGATGATTTCACGGTGCGCAACCTGGCTGAAATCGCCGAGGCGTCCGCGAGCGCGACGCGCGTGATGACGCTGCTGCTGGCGGCGGTGGCGTCGATTTCGCTGCTGGTCGGCGGTATCGGGATCATGAATATCATGCTGGTCTCGGTGACCGAGCGCACGCGCGAAATCGGTATCCGGATGGCGATCGGCGCGCGCCGCCTGCATATCCTGCTGCAATTCCTGGTCGAGGCGCTGCTGCTCAGCGCGCTGGGCGGAATCGCGGGCGCGCTGCTCGGCGTGACCATCTCGAAGCTGCTCGCGACCATCGCGCAATGGCCGACGCTGGTCTCGCCGGCCTCGGTGGTGGGCGGCTTCCTGTTCGCGGCGGCGGTGGGCGTGTTCTTCGGCTGGTATCCGGCGCGCAAGGCGTCGATGCTCGATCCGATCGACGCGTTGCGCTACGAGTAATCGCGGACCGTCCGCGACTGACTAATTAGGCAATACTAACTAATTCAGCGCGACTGACTATTCCAGCGTCAGGAAAACTCCGCGCAAGCCAGCTTGTCATTCTGAACGGAGTCCGCGAAGTGAAGAATCCCGGGTTCGGGACCCGCTCGCTGCGCTCAGGGTGACAGAATGGGCCTTTTGCAGCGGTTCCGTAGTGGCTATTCGACGGTGACCGATTTGGCCAGGTTGCGCGGCTGATCGACGTCGGTGCCGCGGTAGACCGCGATGTGATAGGCGAGCAGTTGCAGCGGGATCGTCGTCATCACCGGCATCAGGAAGCGGTTGGTCGTCGGCACGTCGATGATATCCCAGGCGACCTCTTCGAGTTCGGGCGTGCGGCGATCGGTGACGGCGATAATGCGGCCGTTGCGCGATTCGACTTCCTTCAAGTTCGACAGGGTCTTCTCGAATACAGTGTCGTTGGGAATGATCACGACGACCGGCATTTCGTCGTCGATCAGCGCGATCGGCCCGTGCTTCATCTCGCCCGCCGAGTAGCCCTCGGCGTGGATATAGGAAATCTCCTTAAGCTTGAGCGCGCCCTCGAGGGCGACCGGGTAATTGATGCCGCGGCCCAGGTAGAGGAAGTCGCGCGCCTTGCCGTACTTGCGCGCGATCTTTTCGATGTGGCGTTCCTGGGCGATCGCGGCTTCGATTTGCTGGGGAATCGCGAAGGCCGGGCGCAGCAGCTCCTCGGCGTCGCGCTCGGTGAGGCGGCCCAGGCGTGCGGCCAGGTGAATCGCGAACAGGTAGAAGGCCTCAATCTGGGTGAGAAAACATTTGGTGGTGGTGACGCTGATCTCGGGGCCGCAGCGGGTGTAGAGCTGCGCGTGGGCCTTGCGCGCGATCGAGGAGTCGACGGTGTTGGTCAGCGCGACCAGATGCGAGCCGCGCCGGCGCCCCTCGTCCATCGCGGCCAGCGTGTCGGCGGTCTCGCCCGATTGCGAAACGGCGATTAGCAGGGTGCGATCGTCGATCGCCGGGCTGCGGTAGCGGAACTCGGCGGAGTAGTCGACTTCGACCGGAATTCCGGCGAGCTCCTCGATCATGAATTTGCCGATCAGCGAGGAGATCCACGAAGCGCCCGCCGAGACCATCACGATGCGCGAAATGGCGTGCGGGCCGGCCGGCGGCAGCAGATCGTGCTCGAAGGTGACGGTCGGCGATCCGGCACTGGCGCGGCCTGAGAGCGTATCGATCCAGGCCTGCGGCTGCTCGGCGATCTCCTTGCGCAGGTAATGCTGGAAGCCGCCGCGGGTGGCGGCGACCGCGTCCCATTCGATCTGGCGCGGCGCGCGATCGATTGGCACGCCGGCAAAGGTCATCAGGTGAATCGCGTCGGCGGTGACCTCCGCCAGCTCGCCATCCTCCATCACCAGGGCGCGCCGGGTATGTTCGAGAATCGCCGGAATGTCGGAGGCGACAAAATTCTCGCCCGCGCCGAATCCGAGCACCATCGGCGTGGCGGTCTTGGCGGCGACCAGCGTGCCCGGTTCGGTCTCCGACAGCACCACGATCGAAAACGATCCGCGCAATTCGCTGACCACCGCGCGCACCGCCGCGGCCAGGCCAAGGCCGGGATTGAGCCGCTCCTCAATCAGATGCGAGATCAGCTCGGTGTCGGTCTCGGATTTGAGCTTATGCCCGCGCTTGAGCAGGCTGGTGCGCAACTCGACGTAGTTCTCGACGATGCCGTTATGGATCACCGCGACCGGGCCGGCCTTATGCGGATGGGCATTGCCCTCGGACGGACGCCCGTGCGTGGCCCATCGCGTGTGGCCGATGCCGATATGGCCGGCCAGCGGCGCGGTGCCGAGCAGATGGCGCAAATGTTCGAGCTTGCCGACCGCGCGCCGGATGTCCATCGCACCGCCGGCGTCGAGCGTGGCGATACCGGCCGAGTCGTAGCCGCGATATTCCAGGCGCTGCAAGCCGCCAAGCAGGATCGGCGAGGCGTCGCGCGGTCCCACGTATCCGATAATTCCGCACATCGTGGCGATTATCTTAGCGTGCGGACCGGCCGGAAGCGCCACCCCCGCGTAAACGTCGCCGCGGCGCGAGGGGCGCCCGGGCAGATTTGCGCTAGGGAGCCTCTGCACAGGTCAGTTTGTCATTCTGAACGAAGTCCGCGACGTGAAGAATCCCGGGATTCTTCGCTGCGCTCAGAATGACATAATGGGCGTTCTACAGAGGTTCCCTAGGCGCCGGGCGTGCCGTCCGCGTTGCCGTCGGTCTTTGCCTCAGCTTTGGGCTGCGGCGCGGCCTTCGGATGGCCCGCGTGGCGCGCGTGCCATTGCGCGGTCCATCCGGGACGCTCGCGCTGCGGATGATGCGCCATGACCAGCGCGCCGTCGGGCACGTCGCGCACGATCGTGGTGCCCGCGGCGACGTAGACATCGTCGCCCACCGTGACCGGCGCGACGAGCTGCGTGTCGCATCCGACCATGCAGCGGTCGCCGATGCGCGTGACGTGCTTGTCGTAGCCGTCATAGTTGACGGTGATCACGCCGCAACCGACGTTGGTGTCGCGGCCGATGAAGGCGTCGCCCAGGTAGCTCAGATGGCTGGCCTTGGCGCCACGGCCCAGGCGCGCCTTTTTGGTCTCGACGAAGTTGCCGACGCGGTTGTGGCCCTCGAGTTCGGTGCCGGCGCGCAGATTGGCGAACGGTCCGATCTCGCATTCGTCGCCGATGACGCATTCCTCAGCGCGCACGCCGAGCTTGAGATGGCAGCGATCGCCGATGACCGTGTCGCGCAGCCAGGCGGTGCCCTCGATCACCACCTGCGCGCCGATGCGGCAGGCGCCGAGGATCTGCACGTTGGGTCCGATCACGGTGTCGCGGCCGACGGTCACGCCGGGCGCGATGTAGGCGGTCGCGGGGTCGAGCAGGGTGACGCCCGCGGCCATCAGTTGGCGGTTCACATCCTCGCGGATTTGCGCTTCCATCCGGGCCAGCTCCTCGCGTGAATTGACGCCGGCGAATTCGGCCGGGTTGGGCGCACGCCAGGCGCTGACGGCGTGGCCGTGGCGGCGGGCGATCGCGACGATATCGGTCAGATAATACTCGTGCTGCGCGTTGTCGGCGCGCAGTTCGCCGAGCGCGGCGCGCAGGAGCGGCGCGGCGGCCAGGTAGATGCCGGTGTTGATCTCGCGAATCGCGAGCTCGGCGGGCGTGGCGTCGCGCGCCTCGACGATCGCGCTTACCGCGCCGGCCGCGTCGCGCGTCACGCGGCCATAGGCGCCGGGATCGTCGAGCTCCACGCTGATGAAGGCGAGCGCGTCGCCGCGAGCGCGAAAGCTCTTGCGAAAGGCGCCGATCGTCGCCGTGTCGAGCATCGGCATGTCGCCGTAGGCGATCAGCACGTCGCCGGTGAAATCGGCCGGCAGTTCGCCGAGCGCGCGGCGGGCGGCGTCGCCGGTGCCACGCTGTTCGGCCTGCCTCGCAAAGCGCAGATCGGCGTGCGGCAGCGCGCGGGACGCGGCGGCGGCGACGTCGTCCGCCTGATGGCCGACGACCACGACGATCGGGGCGGGGCCGAGGCTGGCGATTGCGCCGAGCGCCCGCGCGATCAGCGGCGCCCCAGCGAGCTCATGCAGCACCTTGGCGCGATCGGAGCGCATCCGGGTGCCGAGACCGGCGGCGAGCACGATCGCGGCGAGCGCACGATCGGTTTTACTCGGAAGTGCGGCGGCGTGATCCATCGGGCTAGAGCGGACGCGAACCGCAGATTGTGCCCGCGCGGGCGCGCGGCGGCGTCATGATTTTTTCCGGAAGAGCGCGTCGAGCGGCGCGCGCGGATTGGCCGCGGGCTGGGCGGCGCGGGGCGCGGTACTTTTGGCCGGGATGAAATATTCGCAGAAGTTTGGCCGCTGCTTGTCGGCGACCAGTTCGGCCTGATTCTCGCGGCATTGATTGTTATAGGACGGATCGAAAAAGCCGCAGTTGCGGCAGGCATGCAGCGGCCGGTCGCATCCGGGGCAATGATCGCGAAAGCCGACGCGCTCCTGGATGACGGCTGCGCGCCCGCAATGAAAGCAGTTCATCGAATTTCCCGTCCGCGGCAAGCGGCGCGCCGAGGCCGCCTTTTGCCCTCGAATCTCGGCTGCTAGCATATCGCGAAGACCCCTGAGGGGGCGAGGCTCAAGAGTGACGGAAGAAATCGAAGCGTTTGCGGCGGCGATCGGCAAGGCCTCGCGCGCGGCGGCCAATACGGTCGCCGCGTACCGGAGCGACCTGCACGATTTTCAGCGCTACCTGGCAGCGCGCGCGGCTTCGACGCTCGCCTCGCCCGCCGGCGCGGTGGCGCCCGGCAAGATCGACACCGACCACGTGCGCGGCTATCTCGCCGCGGTCATGAGGCATTCGAGCCGCGCGACCGTGCAGCGCCGCCTGTTCGCGATCAAGGCCTACTTTCGCTGGCGCGAGACCACTCTGGGCGCGGATAACCCGGCGCGCACGCTGCGATCGCCCAAGCTGGAGAAGCGCCTGCCCCAGGTGCTGACCGAACGCGACGCGGCGCGCCTGGTCGACGCCGAAGGCAACCTGGCGGGTCCAGCGGCGGTCCGCGATCGGGCCATCCTGGAGGTGCTCTACGCCGCGGGCCTGCGGGTCAGCGAGCTGACGGGGCTGTGCTGGCGCGACGTCGACGAGCAACTGGCGATGGTCATGGTGCGGGCGGGCAAGGGCAACAAGGATCGGCTGGTGCCACTTGGCGAGCCGGCGCTGGACGCGCTGATTGCGTGGCGCGCGGCGATGCCGATCGCATGGTCGCCGGACGGTCCGGTGGTGACGAACCTGCGCGGCGCGCGGCTCACACCGCGATCGGTACAGAAGATTGTCGCGCGGCGCACGGCCAGCGCAGGCCTGGCCGCGGCGCTTACGCCGCACGGCCTGCGCCATTGCTTCGCGACGCATATGCTCAACGCGGGCGCCGACCTGCGATCGATCCAGGAGATGCTCGGCCATTCGAGTCTGCAGACCACGCAGCGCTATACTCATGTGAGCGTGAAACATTTGAAAGAGGTCTACCGCCGTGCCCATCCACGTGCGTGAATCCGGCGAAATGGGCGGACGCGTCCGCTCGACGACGATCCTGACGGTGCGCCATGGCGGCAAGGTCGTGATGGCGGGCGACGGCCAGGTAAGCGTCGGCCAGACGATCATGAAGCGCGGCGCGCGCAAGGTGCGCCGGCTGCATAACGACGCGGTGCTGTCGGGCTTTGCCGGCTCGACCGCCGACGCGCTGACCCTGTTCGACAAGTTCGAAAGCAAGCTGCAGGCCTTCAACGGCGTGCTGCGCCGCGCGGCGGTCGAATTGGCCAAGGACTGGCGCACCGACCGGATCCTGCGCCGGCTCGAGGCGATGCTGGTGGTGGCCGACCGCGAAAGCTCGCTTCTGATCACCGGCGCCGGCGATGTGATCGAGCCCGACGACGGGATCGTCGCGATCGGATCGGGCGGCAATTACGCGCTGGCGGCGGCGCGCGCGCTGGTGCGCAACGGCGGCGGACTCGGGGCGCGCGAAATCGCCGAGGCGGCGATGAAGATCGCGTCCGAAATCTGCGTCTACACCAATGACCAGTTCGTGATCGAAGAGTTGTAGGATACTGGCGCACGGGCGCAAAATCATGGCCGCCGCCAAGCCGCGCCGAATTTCGATGCGCCGGCGGGCGCGAAGCGAAGTGAAATCATGGCCTCTCCGAGCGTAATGACGCCGCGTGAAATTGTCTCCGAGCTGGATCGCTATATCGTCGGCCAGCACGACGCCAAGCGCGCCGTGGCGATCGCGCTGCGCAACCGCTGGCGGCGCCAGAACGTCGCCCCCGAGCTGCGCGACGAGATCGCGCCCAAGAATATCCTGATGATCGGGCCGACCGGCGTGGGCAAGACCGAGATCGCGCGGCGCCTGGCCAAGCTCGCGCAGGCGCCGTTCGTCAAGGTCGAGGCCTCGCGCTACACCGAGGTCGGCTACGTCGGCCGCGACGTCGAGTCGATGATCCGCGACCTCGCCGAAATCTCGATCAAGATGGTGCGTGACGAAGAGCGCGAGCGGGTCAAGGTCAAGGCCAAGGAGGGCGCCGAGGAGCGCCTGCTCGACATCCTGTATCCGGCCTCGCCGGGCAAGACCCGGCGGCCCGCGGCGATGAGCTCCGACGGCGCGATCCAGGTGGCGGCCGGCGGCCCCGACGCGCATGGCGAGACCCGCGAGAAGCTGCGCAAGCTGTTGCGCGACGGCTATCTCAACGATCGCGAAGTCGAGATCGAGACCTCCGCTCCGGCCACCCCGATGCTCGAGGTGCTGACCCCGCAGGGCATGGAGGACATGGGCGCGAACATGAAGGATCTGCTGAGCCAGATCATGCCCAAGAAGTCGCGCACGCGCAAAGTCAAGGTGCCCGCGGCGCTCGATCTGCTGGCACAGGAAGAGGCGGCGCGGCTGGTCGATATGGACAACGTGGCGCGCGAGGCGATTGCGCGCGCCGAGCAATCGGGAATCGTGTTTATCGACGAGATCGACAAGATTGCCGGGCGCGAATCGGCCCACGGGCCCGACGTCTCGCGCGAGGGCGTGCAGCGCGACCTGCTGCCGATCGTCGAGGGGTCGACGGTCAACACCAAGTACGGCACGGTGCGCACCGACCATATCTTGTTCGTCGCGTCGGGCGCGTTCCATACCTCCAAGCCGTCGGACCTGATCCCGGAGTTCCAGGGGCGCTTTCCGATCCGGGTCGAGCTGAGCGCGCTGGTCCAGGCCGACTTCATCCGGATTTTGACGGAGCCCGAGAACGCGCTGACCAAGCAATACGTGGCGCTCCTGGCGACTGAAAAGGTGCGTATCGGATTTTCCGATGACGCGATTGCGGCGCTGGCCGAAATCGCCGCGGAGGTCAACGCGCGATCGGAGAATATCGGCGCGCGCCGCCTGCATACGGTGCTCGAACGGCTGCTCGAGGATCTCTCCTTCAACGCGCCCGAGATGGCCGGCCAGGAGATACCGATCGACGCCGCCTACGTCCATCAGCGGCTCGACCCAATCGTCAGGAACGAAGATCTCTCGCGCTACATTTTGTAGCATCATGGGGCTTGCGCCGGAGGCGGGACGGCGGGCTGCCGGCCGCGCGCCATGCGGCGCCAGCGCTAACCGCGGAGTAAGAGCTTGCAAGATCTGCTCGAACGAACCCAGGTCCTGATCGAGGCGCTGCCCTATATCCAGCGCTTTCGCGGCAAGACCTTCGTGATCAAATACGGCGGCCACGCGATGCTCACGGACGAGCTGCGCGAGGGCTTCGCCCAGGACATCGTGCTGCTCGCCGCGGTCGGGATAAATCCGGTCGTGGTCCACGGCGGCGGTCCGCAGATCAATCATCTGATCGAGCGCCTCGGGCTCAAATCAAGCTTCGTGCGCGGCATGCGGGTGACCGACGCCGACACCATGGAAGCGGTCGAGATGGTCCTGCAGAAGATTAACAAGGAGATCGTCGCGCTGATCTCGCGCCAGGGCGGCCGCGCGATCGGGCTCTCGGGCAAGGACGGCGAACTGATTGTCGCGCGGCGCATGAAGATGATCGTCAAGGGCGACAACGGACGGCGCGCGGCGGTCGATATCGGCCTGGTGGGCGAGGTCGCCGAGGTCAATCCGGCGGTGATTGCGACGATGCGCGAGGGCGGCTTTATCCCGGTGATCGCGCCGGTCGGCCACGGGCGCGACGGCTCGACCTATAATATCAACGCCGACGTCGCGGCGGGCGAAATCGCCGGCGCGCTCAAGGCCGAGAAGCTGATCCTGCTGACCGACGTCGCGGGCGTAAAGGACGACCGCGGCGAACTGCTCTCGTCGCTCGACGCGGCGCGCGCGAAAAAATTAATCGCCAGCGGAGCGATCGGCGAAGGCATGATCCCGAAAGTCGAATGCTGCCTCGACGCGCTGGGCGCGGGGGCCGTGCGCGCCCACGTGATCGACGGGCGGGTGCGCCACGCGGTGCTGCTCGAGATTTTCACCGACGCGGGCGTCGGCACCGAGGTGACGCGCCGCGCGCCGGCGCCGCCGGCGGCCAAAGCCGCAAAAGTAAATTCGCGGCCGGCGCGAGCGTAGGCGGCGAGCCGTCCGCGGATCGGTTCGATCACGCGGACGGGCGGAGATACGTCACGGTTGCGCAAAGGCGCGCGGGCTGCTTGAACATTCGCTCAAGCGCCTTGCGGCCGAATCAAGCGGAGTCAGCCCACGATGAACAATGCGGAAATAATCGAACTCGCCCACGCGAGCCTGATCAACACCTACGGATGCACGCCGCTGGCCTTTGTGCGCGGCCACGGCGCCTACCTCTACGACGCCGACGGCAACCGCTATCTCGATTTTTTTTGCGGCCTGGCGGTGACCAGCCTCGGCCATGGGCATCCGCGGGTGGTGCGCGCGATCAAGGAGCAGGCCGAGAAGCTGACCCATGTCTCCAACGTCTTCCATACCGAGCCGATGGCGCGGCTGGCGTCGAAGCTCGACAAGCTGTTCGGCGACGGGCGGGTGTTCTTCGGCAACTCGGGAGCCGAGGCCAACGAGGCGGCGATCAAGCTGGCGCGCCGCTGGGGCCATGGCGACGGCGGGCGCTTCGAGATAATCGCGACGCTCGGCTCGTTCCACGGGCGCACGCTCGGCACGCTGAGCGCGACCGGCCAGGAAAAATATCATCAGGGCTTTCAGCCGCTGGTGCCGGGCTTCAAGCTGGTGCCGTACGACGACGTGGCGGCGGTCGAGCGGGCGCTTACGCCGCAGACGGTGGCGGTGATGGTCGAGCCGATCCAGGGCGAGGGCGGCGTCGTCACGCCCCATCCGGATTACCTCGTTCGCCTGCGCGAGCTATGCGACCGCGCCCGCCTGCTGCTGATCGTCGACGAGGTGCAGGTCGGGATGGGCCGCACGGGCAAGATGTTCGGCTTTCAGCAGACCGGGATAAAGCCTGACATCATCACGCTGGCCAAGGCGCTGGGCGGCGGAGTGCCGATCGGCGCGATGGTCGCGAAGGCGGAGATCTCCGCGGTGCTGACGCCCGGCACGCACGGCTCGACCTTTGGCGGCAATCCGATCGCCTGCGCGGCGGCGCTGGCGGTGATCGACGCGCTCGAGCAGGACGGCGTGATGGCCAATGCGGTCGAGGTCGGCGGCTATATGATCGAACGGCTGCGCGCGATCGGCGCGGCGTCGGGCAATGTGCGCGAAGTGCGCGGCCAGGGCATGATAATCGGCGCGGTGCTGACGCATCCGGCCAAGAGCGTGGTCGACGCGTGCCTGGCCGAGCGGCTGCTGGTCAACGGCACGGCGGACACCGTGCTGCGGCTGCTGCCGCCGCTCAACCTGACGCGCGAGGAGGCCGACGCGGGCCTGGCGATAATCGAGCGCGCGCTGCATTCGTCGGTCGCCGCGGCCAAGGCGTCCGGCGCGGCGTAACGGCGGATCGGATCGAGCGATCGCGGGCGTGATTTAGCAATCGCTACGGGCCGGCGCCGGCAGATGACCGGGCGCGAAAATAGGTTAAGATGAGCGCGGTGCGCAGGTGAGATAAATTCGAATCGGGCGAAGCGGGCATGGGGTGCGGGCGAGTCTGCGCAGCCGCGGTTTTAATTAAGTCATGGCGCACAGGCATGATTGCCGAAGAAAATTTGCCGATGAAGCAGCGCCGAAGAAGCAAGGCCGATGAAGCGTGATCTACTCGACCTGAGTTCGCTGGCGACGGCCGAACTCGACGGCTTGCTCAGGCTCGGCCTGCGGCTCAAGGCCGAGCTCAAGAGTGGGCTTGAGCATCCGTATTTGCGCGGCAAAACGCTCGCGATGATCTTCCAGAAGCCGTCGCTGCGCACGCGCATCACGTTCGAGACCGGGATGGCGCAGCTCGGCGGCCATGCGATCTACCTGGCGCCGCAGGATATCGGGATTGGCGAGCGCGAATCGGCTAAGGACGTCGCGCGCAACCTGTCGCGCTGGGTCGACCTGATCATGATTCGCACCTTCGCCCATGCGACCTGCGTCGAGCTGGCGCACGCGGCGACGGTGCCGGTGATCAATGGCCTTACCGACATGCTCCATCCGTGCCAGTTGCTGGCCGACTTGCTGACGCTGCGCGAGCGTTTCGGCGAGCTGCATCGGCTCAAGGTGGCGTTCGTCGGCGACGGCTTCAACCTGGCGCAGAGCTGGATCGAAGCGGCCGCCGCGATTCATTTCGAGCTGCGCATCGCCTGTCCGGCGGGCTACGAGCCGAGCCAGGAGTATGCCGTGCGGCTGGCGCGCGAAAAGGGCGGCCTGCTGACCGACGATCCGATTGCGGCGGTCAAAGATGCGGACGTGGTCTACACCGACACCTGGACCTCGATGGGCCAGGAGAGCGAGGCGGCCAAGCGGCGCAAGGATTTTGAGCGCTTCCAGGTAAATCAGGGGCTGATGAAATCTGCGAGCGATCGGGCGGTCGTGATGCATTGCCTGCCGGCTCATCGTGGCGAAGAGATTACCGACGAGGTGATCGACGGGCCGCAGTCGGTGGTGCTCGAGCAGGCGGAGAACCGGCTCCACGCGCAGAAGGCGGTAATGGTCTGGCTGCTGCGCCCGGAGATCCTGGCGCATCAGGGGCCGCCGGCGTCGGCGAATCTGTGAGGCGACGATGCGGCAGCTAACGGCATGAGTAACAAAGAAATCCGCAAAGTGGTACTGGCCTACTCGGGCGGCCTCGACACCTCGGTCATCCTGCGCTGGATCAAGGACCATTACGGCTGTGAAGTCATCGCCTATTGCGCCGACGTGGGCCAGGGCGACGAGACCGACGGGCTCGAGCGCAAAGCGCTGGCGACCGGCGCGAGCAAGCTCTATATCGAGGACCTGCGCGAGGAGTTTGCGCGCGAATTCGTCTTTCCGATGATGCGCGCGAACGCGATCTACGAGGGCTACTACCTGCTCGGCACCTCGATCGCGCGGCCGGTGATCGCGCGCAAGCAGGTCGAAATTGCGCTGCGCGAGGGCGCCGACGCGGTCGCCCATGGCGCGACCGGCAAGGGCAACGACCAGGTGCGCTTCGAGCTGACCTTCGCGCGGCTAGGGCCCAATCTCAAGGTGATCGCGCCGTGGCGGATGGCCGAATGGCCCTTCAAGGGGCGCGCCGACATGATCGCGTATGCCGCCGAAAAGCACATTCCGGTGCCGGTCACGGCCGAGAAGCCCTACTCGATGGATCGCAACCTGGTCCATATCAGCTACGAGGGCGGCGTGCTCGAGGATCCGTGGCGCGAACCCTACAACGATATGTTCCGCCTGACGGTGGCGCCCGAGGACGCGCCGGCCACGCCCGAATACGTCGAGGTCGAGTATGCCGGCGGCGACCCGGTCGCAATCAATGGCGCGGCGCTCACGCCGGCGCGGCTAATCGAGCGGGCCAACGAAATCGGCGGACGCCATGGCGTGGGGCGCGTCGACCTGGTCGAGAATCGCTATGTCGGAATCAAGTCGCGCGGCGTCTACGAGAGTCCCGGCGCGACGATCCTGCTCCACGGCCATCGCGCGGTCGAGCAGCTTGCGCTCGATCGCGAAGTGATGCATCTGCGGGACGGACTAACTCCGCGCTACGCCGAGATGGTATACAACGGGCATTGGTTCGCGCCCGAGCGTGAGGCATTACAGTCGCTGATCGACGATTCGCAGAAAAACGTGAGCGGCGTGGCGCGGCTCAAGCTGTTCAAAGGCGGCGTCTGGATCGCGGGCCGCAAGTCGCCCAATTCGCTGTACGACTCGGCGATCGCGAGCTTCGAGGAGGCGGGCGGCTATAATCAGGCCGACGCCGAGGGCTTTATCCGGCTGGGCGCGTTGCGTTTGCGCGCGCAGGCGCGGCTCGAGACCGAGCGCCGGCGCGGCAAGTAGGACGGTGGCGGCTATGCGAAGGACGATCGCGCGTTGGGCAAGGTAATCCAGTTCAAGCCGCCGCGGACGGCGCCCAAGCTGGTGCCGCGGGTACGCTCCGGCGAATGCCCCCGCTGCGGGCATAAGATGGACGTTCACGTGACCCATCCCAATGGCGTGCTGACCTGTGCGGCGCGCGGATGCCTCTGCCGATTGCAGCCCCCGGGGCGCTGAGCGCCGGCGGGGCACCGCGGGCTTGTCGCCGCTGCGCCGTTCGGGCAACCTCCTGACTTTCGAGATGAATCATCGTCGCACTATCGAACGGCCACCCAAGGCCGGTCCGGCCCCGGCCAAAGCGTCCGGCGCGAGCGCCGCGAAGAATCTGATTCGCGGGCGCTTCAAGGCGCCGCGCCTGCCCGAGGTCGAGGCCTTCAGCGCGTCGCTGCCCTTTGACCGGCGGCTCTTTCGCCACGACATCAGGGGATCGATCGCGCATGCGCGGATGCTCGCGCAAGTCGGCCTGCTGAAGCCGGGCGAGGCGCGCGCAATCGCCGCCGGGCTCGAGGCGATCGAGCAGGAGATCGCCGCCGGGCGGTTTCATTTCGACCTCGCCGACGAAGATATTCACCTGGCGATCGAGCGCCGCCTGATCGAAAAGATCGGCGCGGCCGGCCGTAAGCTGCATACCGCGCGATCGCGCAACGACCAGGTCGCGCTCGACCTGCGGCTTTACCTGCGCGACGAAATCGGCGTGACGATCGCGCTGGTGCGCGGACTGCGCACGGTGCTGCTGCGCGTGGCGCGCGCGCATGTCGAAACGGTCATGCCCGGCTACACCCATCTGCAGCGCGCGCAGCCGGTCTCGCTCGCGCATCATCTGATGGCCTATGGCGAGATGCTCGAACGCGATCGCGAGCGGCTGGCGCAGGCGCTCGAGCGGGTCGCCGTGATGCCGCTCGGGGCGGGCGCGATGGCCGGAACCACGCTGCCGATCGATCGGCGGATGGTGGCGCGTGAACTCGGCTTCAAGCGGGTGGCCGCCAACAGTATCGACGCGGTTTCGGATCGCGACTTCGCGGTCGATTTTCTTTCCGCCGCGGCGCTCCTGATGGTTCATCTGTCGCGGATGGCCGAAGAGTTAATCCTGTGGACCACCAGCGAGTTTGCTTTTGCCGAGCTGCCCGACGAGTTTTCGACCGGCAGCTCGATGATGCCGCAGAAGAAAAACCCCGACCTGCTCGAACTGATCCGCGGCAAAAGCGGCCGCGTAATCGGCGACCTGGTCGCGATGCTGACGATCCTCAAGGGGTTGCCGCTGGCCTACAACTCCGATTTGCAGGAGGACAAGGAACGGGTCTTCGACGCGCTCGATACGCTCAAGCCGGCGCTCGACCTGCTGGCCAAACTGTGGCCGCGGATTCGCTTCAACCGCGCGGCGCTGCGGGCGGCCGCGGGCGGCTTCGCGCTGGCGACCGATCTGGCCGAATACCTGGTCGCGCGCGGTGTGCCGTTTCGCCTCGCGCATGAGGCGGTCGGCGCTCTGGTGCGCGAGACTGCCGCGCGCGATCTCACGCTCGAGGATCTCACGCTGGCCGACCTGCGCCGCCATTCGGCCGAATTCGGAGCCGACGCGCTCGACGCGCTGACGGCCGAAAAATCGATTGCGGCGCGCAAGCTGATCGGCGGTCCCGCGCCCGCCGCGGTGCGCCGGCGGCTCAAGGAACTGGGGCGCGGCTAGCGCGATGCGCCGCGGCGGCCGGCCCGCGCCACGGCTATAGTTTACGGCGTCGGATATAAACTATTCGGGCGCGCAAGAGGAACTCGGCATTTGATCAACATGCGGCAGGTCGGGGCGAGGCACGAACGGATGAGGCGGATCGGCACGAAGCGGATCAAGATGACCGCGGGCGCGCGCGGTGCGATCGCGGCGGCGGTCATCGCGATTATCGCCGCGCTATCGATCGGCGGATGCGGCGTCAAGAGTGCGCCGGTGCCGCCCCAGCAGGCCCAGCCCGAGCGCATCCTGGATCTGCGCGCCGACCCCGCCGCCGGCGGTATCGCGCTGAGCTGGGGGCGCCCCACGCGCTACGCCGGCGGCCATACGATGCGCGACTTAAGCGGCTTCGTCGTGATGCGTGCGGTCGGCGACGGGCCGATGACACCGTTGCTCGAGATTCCGGTCACCGATCAGGAGCGCTTCCAGCTCGAGCATGAATTCAGCTACCTCGACGGTGAGACCACGATGGGCGCGCGCTACCGCTACGCGGTGATCGCGGAGACCACCGACGGCTATCGCAGCGACCCGTCCAACGAGGTCGAGGTGACTCGGACCAGGCCGTCGCCGGCGCCTAATCCCGACAGTTTCAAGCTGCCGTTACCCTCGCCGCTGCCACCCAACTGAGCGGTCTCACGTGGTATGCAGAGCAATGTATTCCGTTTGGGTCACTTGATATGATGGCTAATTCGGGGAGCTAGACGCTTTCACATCGCTCCAATCGTCGTTGAGGAGATCGCAAGTGACGCCGGAACAGGAAAGACTGATTGCCAATCTTAAGACGCCCGAAGAATGTGACCGGCTCGCGATCAACGCTGAAGCACGAGGGAACCGCGAATTAGCACGTGCTGCATGCCGAAAGGCGATAGAATTGCGAGCGCAAAGGCACGGCGAAGGAAGCGATG
>DATLRA010000044.1:0-3012 GCA_035534935.1 Binataceae bacterium (SeqCode) | reverse complement strand
GACCTTGATGCGGTGACCGCCGACTTGCACAAGGTGCTTGGCTTGGAGGTCTGCTACCGCGACCCCGGCGTGGCGACCTTTGGATTGCGCAATGCGCTCTTTCCCGTCGGCAACCAGTTCATCGAGGTCGTCTCGCCCGTGCGCGAGGGCACCGCGGGCGGCCGCTATCTCGATCGCCGCGGCGGCGACGGCGGCTACATGGTCATCTGCCAGTGCGACGATCACGCGCCGCGCAAGCGCCGCATCGCCGAACTCGCCATCCGCAAGGTGCTCGACGCCGAGGGGCGCGGCTTCTCGAACATGCAGCTCCATCCGCGCGACACCGGCGGCAGCTTTCTTGAGATCGATTTCCAGGCCGGCGACCAATCACCCGATGGACCTTGGGAGCCGGCGGGCAAAAACTGGAAGGCGGCGGTGCGCACCGAGGTCGTCCGCGCGATCGCCGCGGCCGAGCTTCAGTCGCCCGACCCGGCGGCGCTGGCGGCGCGCTGGAGCGAAATCATCGAGATTCCAGTCGGCCACGACCCAGCCGGCAACTTATGCCTGCGCCTTGAAAACGCCACGCTGCGTTTCGTCAAGGACGCCGACGGCCGCGGCGAGGGTCTCGGCGGACTCGACCTGGTCGCCGCCGATGGCGGGCGCCTGCGCGACGGCGTCGTGAATCTGTGCGGGATGCGCATCCGCACGGTTGGTGCGTGAGCGCGAATCACTGGATCGGATACGGCAAGGCTAGTCGCCGCGCGCGCGATCACCTGCGCGCATAGGTCTTGCCGCGCCGCAACAGGATTAGATGGCGCGTACCGTGGTTGCTGGTCAGGACCGGAGTCAGGTCCAGCGCTTCTCCACGGCGCGCGCGCCATACGCGCGCCGGAACGATCACGTAGCCGGGAGGCGCGTTGCCGAGCCGGCCCTTGAGCACCGGCGCGTCGCGATCGAGATAAAACAGCAGCGGCGCCAATTCTTCATGGAAACCGAACGTGTAGAGCGGATCGGACGGCGCGACCGCGCGGTTGATTTCCCGCGCCGCCGGACGATAGCTCGAACCGGCGCAATCGCGCGCCTCCTGATGCGGTATGTAGATCAAGTTGAAGACGATCAGGATCGCGCAGGCCGCGCCAAATCCCAATCGCGCCGCGCGCGCCCAGCGCGGATCGCGCACCGACATCACCAGCCACGCGAGCATCACCGCCGCCGGCGGCCACAGCGGCAGCAGATATGAACGCCGCTTGTAGGCCGCCAGGTTGAAGAACACGACCGTGACGATCCAGAAGATCGCAAGCAGGCGCATCGCGGAGCGCACGCGCAGCAATGCGTCATCGCCGGAGGATGATTCGGCGCCGGTCTCAGCGTGCGGCCATAGCGCCAGCGCGACGGCGATTGGAACCAGCAGGCTCTGCGGCGCCGAGTTCAAAAACAGCGGCTTGAGGTAGTACCACGGCGCCATCGCGCCCAGCGATCCGAAAAACCGCCCGAAGTTTTCGCTGCCAAGCTGACGGTTGAGAAACCCGAAGCGTCCGCCCAAGTAACAGGCCGCGTACCAGCTCGAAGCAATCGCGGCGCCGACGATCAGCGGGCCCGGCTCGAGCATCGCGAGCAGCTGCCGCCAGCGCCGCTCGCTCGCCATGAACGCCACTATCGCGGCGCCCGGCAGCAACGCGCCGATGGGGCCCTTGGCGAGCACGCCCAGCCCGATAGTGAGCGCGAGCAGGTATAGGAGCATCCGATGCGCCGGGGCGTCGATCAGCGCGTCGCGCTTTTCCGGAAGCCATCGCACGAAGGTGAACAGCGCCGCGGCCTCGAAGAAGCACAGCGTCATATCGACGCGGCCAAAGCGGCCCTGGTTGATGTATTGATACGAGCCCGCGAGCGCCAGCCCGGCCAGAATCGCGCCCTCGGCGCCAAGCAGCCAGAGCGCGAACGCGATCGTCATGATCACGCCCGCGAGCGCATAGAACGCCGCGGCCGCGCGCAGATTGGCCGCCGTCACGCGGCGCTGCCCGGTCAGCCGGTCGATTGCGAACGCGGTCCAGTGGAACAGCGGAGGTTTGTACATCGGCTGAGCGCCGTTCTCGAGCGGAAACAGCAGATGCCCATGCTCGACCATCTGCTGCACGAACACGGCCTCGACCGCCTCGTCACCGCCGCAGATATCGCTTGCGCCCAGCCGGTTCGTCAGCAACACGGTGGCGGCGATCACGATCGCGCCGAGCGCCAGCAAGGTTCGGGGTGGTTGCGATTTCATTTCAGGTGCGTGGCGCCGCGCGTGCAATCACGGCGGGCTCTCGTTGTCCAAGAGGGCTTTGCATAACCGATCGGGAAAGTATGCAAGCGCCGAAGGCGAGATTCCTCGCGAGGCCTGCCACGCGCGGTGACGCTCTCGACGCGATCCGCATCGCCCACTCGCGCTCGGAATGACAACATTTTCGTATTTTGTGTCATTCCAAGCGCGAATCGACCGTCGGCTTCGCGTCGTGCATACAGACACGCACCGCGAGCATCGCGAGGAATCTCGCCAGTCGCGCTAGTCAAGTTCATAGCGGAAGATGTTGAGCCGCTCGATACGGGGTTTGTCGTAGCCGCGCCATTTCGCCGCCGGAACCTCGGCTGGGCCGATCCGCCGAAAGCCGAGCCGCACGAAGAAGCGCGCCGCGCGATCCTCGCTGGTGCAGGCGAACACGTAACGCAGCATCCGCGCCTGCGCCTCTTTGACGCATTCCTTGACCAGCTCGACGGCGACGCCTTCGCCCTGGAAGCGCGTCAGCGTGTACATCGCTGTGATCTCGCCAGCGCGTTCGCGGCGGTAGGGGTCGGTCAGCAGCGCGCAGATGCCGGCCAGATGCTCGTCGCCGATTCGGTAGCCAAAGCACGACGGTAGTATCCGCGCGATCTGCTCGGGCGTGCGATGCAGCAGAAAGCCCTCTTCCTGTGCGCGCACGATCAGCGCTTCGACTTCCTCGAAATCGTCGATCGAGATCGGCCGCACCTGCCCGTACTGCATCTCGGTGAACAGCG
>DATLRA010000043.1:0-9162 GCA_035534935.1 Binataceae bacterium (SeqCode) | reverse complement strand
GTCTCCAACTAAGGGTACGTTACCTTTGGTCGGAAGATTTATCGACGGCGCCTCGACCTTGACCGAATCCTCCATGTTCGGGGTTACCGAAAAGCACCCGATAAACCAACTGAGGATGTAATGGGCGAGGCGATAGTAAGCGGGCGGAATAGGAGGTGCGCTGCCGCCGCCGAACACACCCAAGAAGTCCAGAATCCCAAGTATCACGGCTGCTACCGCCACCACTGCCAAAGCGATTGGCCCAGCTCCTGCGGCGACAATCAAACTCGCGAAATAGGAGTCAACTCCGAGCATCGCGCTCGCGCCAGCGTATGCCGCCAGTCCGGCCCCAGCTGTGATCCCGGCTTGCGCGCCGGCGTCACTGGGACTCAGACCTCCGCTCGAGCCCTGCGACGAAGCGACCGAAGTGTTTATACCACCGCCCCCGCCGCCACCGCCCGGCGACATCTCCTGGAGCGGCCGCCCGAGCTGCGGTTGATAATAGGCCCCGTTAACATAATAAAGCCCGGTGGCGTCGTATTCCATGCCCCGATACAGGTACGGAAACGGGTTCGGCGTGCCGCTGATGGTCACGTTGCCCCATGGATCGTAGGTGTACTGCGTCTGCAGCACATTGGAGGAATTCACCAGCCCGATCGCCGAGCTCTGCCCGTCTTGAAGCGGTACATAGGTGCCGCCATTGCTGGTCGTGAACGCCAGCACCTCGCCGGTCCCCGGCATTGCCAGGTAATTGTCGATCGGATTGGGCGGCGCATTGCTCGTGCTCGACTGCGCAACCGTCTTGTTGTCATGCACATAGGTGGTCGTTCCGCCATAGGCCGTGGTCTGGCTGTCGCGCGCAAAATTGCCGATTTTAACCGCTAGCGTCACCTTCACGCGCCTTATGCGACTGATTCCGAGGCGCGCCGGTGAATTGACAGACGCGGCTGCGTCCGATAATGAATTGGGTTCTGGTTTGAAAATGTTTGCAATCGTAAAGACAGGCGGAAAACAGTACCGCGTCGGCCCCGGCGATCAGATTGTCGTTGAGCGGATCGCGGGCGAGGTCGGTACTGAAGTGGCGCTGAGCGAAGTGCTGGCGCTGAGCGACGGTGAAACCAACGCGATCGGCTCGCCGACCGTGGCCAACGCCTCGGTGCGCGCCAAGATCGTGCAGCAGCCGCGCGGCACCAAGGTGCGGGTGTTCAAGAAGAAGCGGCGCAAGAACTACCGGCGCAAGCGCGGCCATCGCCAGGAGCTGACCGTGCTCAAGATTGAGGCGATCAACCAGGGCGTCTGACGCGCCTGTATCTTGCTTAGGGAGGCTAGGATTCGTGGCGCATAAAAAGGGACAAGGCTCAACGCGCAACGGGCGCGACAGTCCGGGGCAGCGCCGCGGAATCAAGATCTACGCCGGCCAGACGGTGCGTCCGGGTAATATCCTGGTGCGCCAGCTCGGCACCCGGATTCATCCGGGGCGCAATGTCGGGATGGGCCGCGACTACACCATCTTTGCGCTGATTGACGGGATCGTGAAGTACGAATCCTATCGCGGCGACAAGCGGCAGGTCAGCGTCGATGCGGTCGAGGCACGGACGGCGCCGCCAGCACTCGAGGCCGCGGCCGAGCAGCCATCAGCCTAGCTGACCGCGACATCGCGTAATTAATTGAGCCCCGCGGGAGACCGTGGGGCTTTTTCTTTGGTCCACGCTATACTGCGCGCCACGGAGGAAACTTGCGATGCGACTCGGACTCAACACGGCGTATTCGGGACCGCGCATGGGGCAGACCATGGAACTGATTCTCGAGGCCGAGCGGCTGGGCTTCGACTCCGTATGGTCGGGCGAGGCCTATGGCTCCGACGTGATCACGTTTCTTTCCTGGATCGGCGCGCGCACCTCGAAGATCAAGCTCGGCGCGGGCATCATGCAGATGCATGCGCGCACGCCCGCGATGGCGGCGATGACCGCGATGACGCTCGACGGGCTCTCCGGCGGCCGTTTCATTATCGGCGTCGGCCCGTCGAATCCGCAGGTGGTCGAAGGCTGGCACGGCGTGCCGTACGGCAAGCCGCTGAAGCGCTATCGCGAATATATCCAGATCATCCGGATGATCCTGGCGCGCGAAAAGCCGCTCGAGTTCGACGGCAGCGAATACCAGATTCCGTATCGCGGGCCGGGCGCGTCGGGGATGGGCAAGCCGCTCAAGAGTATCCTCCACGGCCGCGCCGACATGAAAATCTACACCGCGTCGATCAGCCCGAAAGGGATCGAACTGGCGGCCGAGATCGCCGACGGCGTGATCCCGGTCTGGATGAGCCCGCAATGGTACGGACAACTCTATCAGCCGCTGCTCGAGGCCGGCTTCGCCAAGGCCGGCGGCGGCAAGAATATCCAAAGCTTCGATCTCGCACCCTACGTGCCGTGCCACATGGGCCCCGATATCGATAAGTGCCGGGCGCCGGTGCGGGCCAGCCTGGCGCTGTATATCGGCGGGATGGGCGCGCGCAAACGCAATTTCTACAACTCCTACGTGCGCAACTTCGGCTACGACGACCTCGCGACCAAACTTCAGGACCTCTATCTGTCGGGCCGCAAGGACGAGGCGGCGGCCGCCGTGCCCGACGAACTGGTCGACGCGGTCGCGCTGGTCGGCACGCGCGAACGGATCAAGGATCAGCTCGCGGCCTGGAAGTCCTCGCCAATCGGCACGTTGATCGTCGGCACCACGCAGGTCGAGGCGCTGCGCACGATCGCGGAGTTGTGCCTGTAACGCGGCGCTAGCGATTTCGCACGCTTGCCGCCGGTTGACGCCCCGGCGATCGCCAATGAGGCGCGCCGACCCGGCGTAGCGCTCGCGAGGCGTCGGGCCGAGCGATTGCCGCCGCCGTCGATGCGCGGCACGACGGGCCCGCTAACCCGTCGCGCCGCGGCACGCCGCTCCTGCTATAATCCCTATCGATCATGCGGTTTATCGACGAAGCCAGAGTCTATGTTCACGCCGGCAAGGGCGGCGACGGTGCGATCGCCTTCTTGCGCGAGAAGTATCGCCCATTCGGCGGACCGGCCGGCGGCGACGGCGGACGCGGCGGCGAGGTGGTCTTCGTGGTCGACGAGGGACTCTCGACCCTGCTCGATTTCAAATACCAGCCCCGCCTGGTCGCGCGCGACGGCGAGGCCGGGCGCGGCAAGCAGCAATACGGCCATAAGGGCGACGACCTGACCGTGCGGGTGCCGCCGGGCACGATGGTCTTCGATGAGGAATCGGGCGCGATGCTCGCCGACCTGGTGGTGCCGGGCGATCGCACGGTGATTGCGCGGGCCGGCGAAGGCGGCAAGGGCAACATGCATTTCGTCTCGTCGACCCATCGCGCGCCGCGGATCGCGACGCCCGGCACGGCCGGCGAGCAGCGCTGGGTCAAGCTCGAGTTGCGGCTGGTGGCCGAGGTCGGGCTGGTCGGCCTGCCCAACGCCGGCAAATCGACGTTGCTGGCGGCGCTCAGCGCGGCACGGCCCAAGATTGCGCCCTACCCCTTCACCACGATTACGCCGAACCTCGGCAACGTGCAGGTCTCCGACGAGCGATCGTTCAACGTCGCCGATATCCCCGGCCTGATCGAGGGCGCGCACGAAGGCCACGGCCTGGGTATCCGCTTTCTGCGCCATATCAAGCGCACCCGCGTGCTGGTCTACGTGATCGATATCGGCGGCGACGCGGAAAAGGATTTCGCCGTCGTGCGCGGCGAAATTGCGGCCTTCGACGAGGAGCTGGCGACCCGCCCCGCGCTGATCGCGCTCAACAAAATCGATCTCGCCGAGCCGCGCGCGGCGGCGCGGATCGCGCGGGCGCTGGCCAAGCGAACGGGCCTTAAGGTCCTGCCGATTTCGGCCGAACAGATCTCGGGGATCGACCCTTTGATTGAAGCGATCACGGCGCAAGTCTGGATCGGCGAGAGCGCGGCCGCCGCATGTCCCAGCTAAGCTACAAGAGCGAATTCATTGCGCCGGTGCGCCGCCTCGTGATCAAGGTAGGCAGCGCCGTGCTCTCCGATCCGGGCGGATTGCGCGCCGAAGTGATCGAGATGCTGGCCGGGCAGATCGACGCGCTGATCCGCGGCGGGCGCGAAGTCGTGATGGTCACGTCGGGCGCGATCGCGGCCGGTCGCGCGCGCCTCAGCGGCCATCCGACGACAATTGCGGAGCGCCAGGCGGCCGCCGCGATCGGCCAGATCGAGCTGATGCGTCTGTGGGCCAAGGCTTTCGAGGCGCACGGCCGCACGGTCGCCCAGCTCCTGCTGACCCATCAGGATTTGGCCGAGCGCGGACGCCGGCAAAACGCCGTGCACACAATCGAGGCGCTGCTCGCCGCCAGCGCGATTCCGATCGTCAACGAAAACGACACCGTCGCGATCGAAGAGATTCGCATGGGCGACAACGACGTGCTCTCCTCGCTGGTTGCCGGGATGGTCCAGGCGGGCCTGCTGATTATCCTGAGCGACGTGGCCGGCGTGCTGACCGGCGATCCGCGCACGCGCGCCGACACCCGGCTGATACCGCTGATCACCGACCCCGAAGCGGGGATGCGTGGGCTGGTCGCCGAGCGCGCCGGACCGCTGGGCAGCGGCGGGATGGCGACCAAGCTCAAGGCGGCACGGCAGGCGGCGCGCGCGGGAATCTGCGTGATCATCGCGGCCGGCCGCGACCCCGAATCACTCCCGGCGGCGCTCGATCCGGCGCGCGAAGTGGGCACGCTGGTGCTGCCGGCGCAGCGCAAAATGCGCGGACGCAAACATTGGATCGCCTTCGCGCTCCGTCCGGCCGGCGCGCTCGCGGTCGATCGCGGCGCCGCCGACGCACTGCGCGCCAAGGGACGCAGCCTGCTGCCCTCGGGCGTGCGCGAGGTGCGCGGCGAATTCGCCTCGGGCGATTGCGTCAGCCTGGTCGATCAGGAGGGCGTCGAGTTCGGCCGCGGACTGGTCAATTACCCGGCCGCCGATGTGCTAAAGCTCAAGGGTATCCGCTCGCAGGAGATCGCGCGCGTGCTCGGCTACAAGGTTGCGGACGAAATCATCCATCGCGACAATTTCGTGCTGATTGAGGATCTCGCATGAGCCTCCAAGCGGAAATCATCGCGGGACTCGCCGCCGCGCGCAACGGCGCCCGCGCGCTCGCGCTGGCGCCGGCCGGGCGCAAAAATCGCGCGCTCAAGGAGATCGCGGCGGCACTGATCGCCGAGAGCGGCGCGATCGTCGCCGCCAACCTCCACGACCTCGAGGCGGCGCGCGCCGCGGGCCTGGGCGCCGCGATGCTCGACCGGCTGACGCTGACCGACGCGCGCGTCGCCGCGATCGCGCACGGGGTCGAAGAGGTGGTCGCCCTGCCCGACCCAGTCGACGAGGTGATCGCGCAGTGGCGGCGGCCCAACGGCCTCGGGATCCGCCAGGTGCGCGTGCCGATCGGCGTGATCGCGATCATCTACGAGGCGCGCCCCAACGTCACCGTCGACGCCGCCGTGCTCTGCCTCAAGGCCGGCAACGCGGTGATCCTGCGCGGTGGACACGAGGCCCTGGCGACCAACCGCGCGCTCGGCGATCTGATGGGCGCGGCGCTCGTGCGCGCGGGACTCGACCCGGCGTGCGTGATGCTCATCGGCAACCCCGACCATGAGGCGATTCAGATCCTCAAGCGCCATCCCGAGGCGATCGACCTGATCATCCCGCGCGGCGGCCCGGCGCTGAAGGATGCGCTGGCCGGATCGGCCGTGCCGGTGCTGCCGCATTTCGACGGCATCTGCCACACCTACGTCGATCGGGCGGCCGACCTCGC
This sequence comes from Binataceae bacterium (SeqCode), assembly GCA_035534935.1. Classification (GTDB taxonomy): domain Bacteria; phylum Desulfobacterota; class Binatia; order Binatales; family Binataceae; genus JADMIL01. The sequence goes on along the minus strand of DATLRA010000043.1, from coordinate 3,358 downwards.
GATGGCCGAGGAGATTTGCCTCAACGCCAAATGCAGCCGGCCCTCGGTGTGCAACGCGATGGAGACGATGATCGTGCACGCTGGCGTGGCGGCAAAGTTCCTGCCGCGGATCGCCGAGCGGATGGCCGCGGCGGGCGTCGAATTACGCGGTGACGCGCGCACCTGCGAACTCGTCGCGGCGGCGCGCCCGGCCATCGACGCCGACTGGGACAGCGAATATCTCGACCTGATTCTGGCGGTGAAAATCGTCGCCTCGATCGACGAAGCGATCGCCTTCATCGCGCGCCATGGCTCGGGTCTGGCCGACGCGATCGTGACCCAGGACGTGGTCGCCGCCGCGCGCTTTGAGCGCGAGGTCGATTCGGCCGCGGTCTTCGTCAACGCCTCGACCCGCTTCACCGACGGCTTCGAGTTCGGCTTCGGCGCCGAGACCGGCATCTCGACCAACCGCCTCCATGCGCGCGGCCCGATGGGCCTGCGCGAGCTCACGACCTACAAGTACATCATCGCGGGCAGCGGCCAGGTGCGCACGTGAACCGCCCGCGCCGGCCGGCGATCGCTGGGTAAAGGCACGGTGAAGCGATGCGCGTAGGGTTATTCGGCGGCAGCTTCAATCCGATCCACTTCGGCCATCTGCGCGCGGCCGAGGAGGATCGCGAAGCGCTCGGGCTGGACCTGGTCTACTTCATCCCGGCGTCGTCGCCGCCGCACAAGCCGCACGACGGGCTGGCGCAGGGCGATCATCGCTTGCAGATGGTGCGGCTGGCAACCAAGGGCAACCGCCATTTCATGGTCTCCGACACCGAAATCCGGCGCCCCGGACAATCCTACACAATCGATACGGTGCGCTACTTTCTGGCGACCCTGCGCGGGACGGCCGACCTCCATCTGATCATGGGTGGCGACCAGTTCGCAGAACTCGAGAGCTGGAAAGAGGCGGCCGAACTGGTAACCCTGTGCAGCCTGCTGGTGCATACGCGCCAAGGCGACGGCGCGCCGGGACCCACCGCGGTTTCCCTTGCGGCGCTCGAGCGCCTGGGTTACGATAACCACAGCGATCATTACGTGCATTCCAGCGGCCATACGCTCGCCTTCGTCGAGACCACCTTCATCCCGATATCGGCAACATTTATCCGGCGCAAACTTGCCGCGCGCGAGTCGATACGCTACCTCGTGCCCGACGACGTTGCCGAATACATCAAACGGCATGGGCTTTATTAATACCGAGCGCCATGCGCGCAAGCTCTCCGCGGCGCCACTGCGAGGTCAAGCATGAGCAGGCGCAACGTCGCCGATCAGCGCAGCGCGCATGATCGCGCGCTGGCTGCCGCCGCGGCCGCGCTGGAAAAAAAGGCCTACGACCTGGTGGTGCTCGAGGTCGACCATCTCAACTCGATCGCTGACTACTTCGTGCTCGCCACCGGGCGCTCCGACGTGCAGGTGCAGGCGATCGCGCGCGGCATCGAGGAGCGGATGGCCGAGGGCAACGCCCATCCGATTGCGGTCGAGGGCCTCAACCATGGCCATTGGGTGGTGCTCGATTACGCCGACATCGTCATCCATATATTTTTCGAGCCGGCGCGCGAATTTTATCGCCTCGAAAGCAACTGGACCGACGCGCGCGCGGTGACTCTGCCGGAGCCGTGGCGGACCCAGGCGCGCGACTTGACTTTGCACGCCTCCGGTTAGCACCCTGGCGCACAAATGCGCTATTCTGAGCATTAATAAGTCGATAGAATTGCATCGTCCGGCCGATTGCAGGCTCGGCGGCGCGCACTTGCCTGTAGCGTTGCCATTCAATCGATCTGGCGCCGTAGGCGGATCAGGTGCGCGCCTCGAACCGCGCGTTCATTGTGGAATTAAAGCTAATCCTCACCATAATCGCGGTCGCCTACGGCGTAATCGGTGCGTCGTGCCTGATGTGGCCGGAGCGGATGCAGGCCTACGCGATTCGCCAAAGCGCGTTCTCGCCACCGCGTTACGACCGCTGGATGCGCCTCGTCAGATCGCCACACTACGTCATCTATCTACAAATCGTCGGTGCGACGAGCAGTAGCGCCGCCGTCGCCCTGCTGCTGGTCCTGCTCAAAAACTTCCGCACCGGCTAGCCGATTCGTCTCGCGCCCGCCCCCGCGCGCTGGAACACTCGGGAACCTCCGCGGAACGCCCATTGTGTCATTATGAGCGCAGCGAAGAATCCCGGGATTCTTCACTGCGCGGACTTCGTTCAGAATGACAATCTGACCTGTGCAAAGGTTCCCTAGCCAACGATCTGATACATCGAGCGGCCGCGTAATGAGCCTCCTTCGCGCCGAAGACGGACGGGACCCGAAGGCTCAGAAAGCTCGTGGATGGTCGGACGATACACGAACAAAGGCGGGGGCATCGTACGGGTTGTCCTTGCCCCAGTAGCTGACCCTACGGCTCGCCAGCTTGGCCACTTTCGGATCCGAATCGCGGCTCAGCGTCTGCTCATACCTGAGTGCGTCTGGCGTTCCCATCTGCGCGAAGACTTGCGTAGCAAGCGTGCGCTCCCGGGGATCGTCGCTGTTGGCCCAGCGAATAGCGTCGAGCATCCCGGCATCCTTGGAACCCAGGAAGCGCTCAATCTTCGCCACCTGCGCCTCCTTGGCGTCAATTTCAAGCCGCGATGCCGCTTCGACTTCAGGCGCGACCGACGGCCCGCCCTCGGGTTGCATCGGGAAGACGGACGAGGGCGGGGCTGGGCCGGGGCCTGAATGAAACGGAACCGCTATTACAAAACCATTTCCCGCCGATGGTGTTGCCTGGGCCAGACTCTCACGTTCCCCCTCCAGCGAGGCGAGTTCCTTCTTCGTCGACGCCAACCAGTCCTGGTAATACCTCGGATACTGCGAACTCACGTTCGTGTAATCGCTGCCGGTCCACGCGTATACGCTCGGCCACGCGTTTTCACGCTCGGTCATATCAAACGATCGCACGGCCAACTCCATATGGCCATCGCTGCCGAGGTCTTGCAGAAGGTCTTTGACCTGATCGTCGAGCGGAGGTCCGCCGCCGTAATCAAATCCTTCGACGCCTGCCGGGCTCCTATCGAAGATGGTAAGATCGTTGCAATTGCCGCCTCCATCCCAGTCGTAAATAGTGACCAGCGAAAGTTCGCCGGAATGGCGCAGGTCAACGAATTGAAATGAGCAAAGCTTACCTTGCTCGATCCAAGCGTCACCCCAGAAGTGGGTCATGAAATTCCAGACTGCTTCGTTCTCGGGCGGATCCATTGCGAGGCTATGATGGGCTCCCACTGACCAGTCAGCCGACGCAAGGTCCGGTTGGGGCGAAGCATGCGTTTGCGCGAATGCGAATGTCGCGCCGACGAACG
>DATLRA010000042.1:0-12156 GCA_035534935.1 Binataceae bacterium (SeqCode) | reverse complement strand
CGAAATGTTCTACGTATGCAGCCTCTCGAGCTCGACGATCGTCTACAAGGGCCAGCTCATCTCGTTCCAGATCCCGGGCTTTTTTCCGGACCTGCTCGATCCGCGGGTAGTCAGCGCGCTCGCGATGGTGCATCAGCGGTTATCGACCAACACCTTTCCGAGCTGGGACCGCGCACATCCTTACCGCTTTCTGTCGCACAACGGCGAGATCAACACGCTGCGCGGCAATATCAACTGGATGCGGGCGCGCGAGCAGCAATTCGCCTCGGCCGTGTTCGGTAACGACCTCAAGAAGATCCTGCCGATCGTCGAGGAAAACGGCAGCGATTCGGCGGTCTTCGATAACTGCCTCGAACTGCTGGTGCGCACCGGCCGTCCGCTGGCGCACGCCATGATGATGATGATCCCCGAGGCGTGGCAGAACGACGTCATGATGAGCGACGCCAAGCGCTCATTCTATCAGTACCATTCGTGCATGATGGAGCCGTGGGACGGTCCGGCGTCGATCGCGTTTACCGACGGGCGGCGCATCGGCGCCGTCCTCGATCGTAACGGCCTACGCCCGTCGCGCTACTGGGTAACCAAGGACGGGCTGGTGGTGATGGCTTCGGAAGCCGGCGTGCTCGATCTGCCGCAGGATCAGATCGCGTCGAAGGGGCGGCTCCAGCCGGGGCGCATGTTCTTCGTCGATACGATCGAAGGGCGGATCGTGCAGGACGAGGAGATCAAGGAGGGCATCGCCGCGCGCAAGCCCTATCGCACCTGGCTCACCGCCAACCTGGTCGATCTCGCGGCGCTGCCGTGGCCGCCCGCGGCGCCGCCCGTCAGCGGCTTTAAGCCCTTCGATCTGCTCAAGCAGCAGCAGGCCTTTGGCTACACGCTCGAAGAACTCAAGATGATCCTGGCGCCGATGGCGGCCAATGGGCAGGAGCCGGTCGGTTCGATGGGCACCGATACGCCGCTCGCCGTTTTGTCGGATAAGTCGCCACTTTTGTTTAACTACTTCAAGCAGTTGTTCGCGCAGGTGACCAATCCCCCGGTCGATCCGATCCGCGAAGAGATGGTGATGTCGGCCGAGACCACGATCGGGGCCGAGCAGAACCTGTTTGACGAGACCCCGGCCCATTGCCGGCAGTTGCGCCTGAAGGTGCCGATCATCACCAACGCGCAGCTCGAGCAGATCAAGCTGATTAGCGAGCCCGGGCTGACGACGGCGACGCTGGCGACGCTCTTTCGCGTGGCCGACGGCGAGGCTGGTCTGCGCCACGCACTCGACGAACTGTGCCGGCAGGCGTCGGCCGCGATCGAACGCGGCTATACGATAATCGTGCTTTCCGATCGCGGGGTGAACGCGGAATGGGCGCCGATCCCGAGCCTGCTCGCGACCGGCGCGGTGCATCATCATCTGATTCGCGAGGGCACGCGCACGCGCTGCGGCATCGTCGTCGAATCGGGCGAGCCGCGCGAAGTGATGCACATCTGCCTGCTGATCGGCTACGGCGCCGGCGCGGTCAATCCGTACCTGACCTACGCCACGCTGGCCGGGATGATCCAGGACGGGCAGCTCAAGGACGTGACCGAGGACGAGGCGGTCGACCACTTTATCAAGGCCTGCACCAAGAGCCTCATCAAGGTCGCCTCGAAGATGGGTATCTCGACCGTGCAGAGCTATCGGGGCGCGCAGATTTTCGAGGCCGTCGGGCTCTCGCGCGAGATCATCGAACGGTACTTCAGTTGGACGGCGTCGCGCGTGGGCGGGATCGGGCTCGACGCGATCGCGCGCGAATCGGCCACTCGCCATCGGCTGGCCTTTGCGGCCGACCCCAATCTCGACGGCGAACTCGACGCCGGGGGCCAGTACCAATGGCGCCGGCGCGGCGAGTTCCACATGTACAACCCGAACACCATCGCCAAGCTGCAGCATTCGGTGCGTTCGGGCAACTACAAGATTTTCAAGGACTACACGCGGCTGGTCGACGAGCAGAGCCGGAACCTGGCCACGCTGCGCAGCCTGCTCAGCTTCAAACCCAACCGTCCGCCAGTGCCGCTCGAGGAGGTTGAGCCGGCGGCCGTGATCGTCAAGCGCTTCAAGACGGGCGCGATGTCGTTCGGATCGATCAGCAAGGAGGCGCACGAAAATCTCGCCATCGCGATGAACCGGATCGGCGGCAAGAGCAACACCGGCGAGGGCGGCGAGGACTCCGCGCGCTTCGAGCGCGACGCCAACGGCGACTGGCGGCGCAGCGCGATCAAGCAGGTTGCTTCGGCGCGCTTCGGCGTGACCAGCAACTACCTGGTCAACGCCGACGAGTTGCAGATCAAAATGGCGCAGGGCGCCAAACCGGGCGAGGGCGGCCAGTTGCCGGGCCATAAGGTCGACGACTTCATCGCCAAGATTCGCTACTCGACGCCCGGCGTCGGGTTGATTTCGCCGCCGCCGCATCACGATATCTATTCGATCGAGGATCTCGCCCAGTTGATCCACGACCTCAAGAATTCCAACGATCGCGCGCGCATCAGCGTGAAGCTGGTCTCGGAGGTCGGCGTCGGCACGATCGCCGCGGGCGTCGCCAAGGCCAAGGCCGACGTCGTGCTGATTAGCGGCTACGACGGCGGCACTGGCGCGTCGCCGTTGCAATCGATCAAGCACGCGGGCCTGCCGTGGGAGTTGGGCCTCGCCGAAACCCAGCAGGTGCTGGTGATGAACAACCTGCGCGGGCGCATCTACGTGGAGACCGACGGTCAGCTCAAGACCGGGCGCGACGTGGCGATCGCGGCGCTGCTCGGCGCCGAGGAGTTCGGCTTCGCCAGCGCCGCGCTGGTCGCCTCGGGCTGTATCATGATGCGCGTATGCCACCTCAACACCTGCCCGGTGGGCGTGGCGACGCAGGATCCGGAGCTGCGCAAGAAGTTCGAGGGCAAGCCCGAGCACGTAGTGAACATGATGATGTTCATCGCGCAGGAATTGCGCGAGTACATGGCGCAGTTGGGCTTTCGCACGGTCAACGAGATGGTCGGGCGGGTCGAATGCCTCGACAGCAACGCCGCGATCTCCCATTGGAAGGCGCGCAGTATCGATCTCAGCTCGATCCTGCATCGGCCCGACGTGCCGGACGACTGGGCGCTGCATCGCGTCGAGAACCAGGACCACGGTCTGGAAAAGGCGCTCGATCGCCAGCTCATCGAGCTCAGTGCGGAAGCGCTCGAGCATCGCAAGCCGGTCGAGATTCACCTGCCGATCAAGAACGTCAATCGCACCGTCGGCACGCTGCTCTCGGCCGAAGTCTCGCGCCGCCACGGCGAGCACGGACTGGCGCCGTACACGATCCAGGCGCATTTCAAGGGCACGGCCGGGCAGAGCTTCGGCGCATGGCTGGCGCCGGGCGTGGCGCTCTATCTCGAGGGCGACGCCAACGACTACTGCGGCAAGGGCCTGTCGGGCGGCTTCATCGCCGTGCGGCCACCGCGCGAGGCGACCTTTACAGCCGAGGAGAACATCATCATCGGCAACGTCGCGCTCTACGGCGCGACCGGTGGCGAGGCGTTTTTCCGCGGGATGGCCGGGGAGCGCTTTGCCGTGCGCAACAGCGGCGCGACTGCGGTGGTCGAGGGCGTGGGCGACCACGGATGCGAATATATGACGCGCGGACTGGTGGTCGTGCTGGGCAAGACCGGGCGCAACTTTGCCGCCGGGATGAGCGGCGGAGTCGCCTTCGTCTTCGATGAGGACGGGACCTTCCGGCCGCGCTGCAACATGGGCATGGTTGAACTGCACGCGCTCGACGACCCGGCCGAGGCGAGCCACATTCACGCGCTGCTGGTGCGCCATCATCAGTACACCGGCAGTGGCGTTGCGCGGCGGCTGCTCGACAACTGGGACGAATACGTCACCCGGTTCGTCAAGGTGATGCCGACCGAGTATCGGCAGGTGCTCGAGCGCCAGCTCAACATGAAGTCCGATCTGGCGCGGCTGGCGGCGGTCTGACGGGCGCCGCGGCGGGCGTGCGTGAGGCTCGTCCGCGCGCGCGGGCCGGCGTTAGCGAAGTTCGATTTCCGCGTTGTGGTGGCAAGGGGGGGGCAGGCGCGCGCGCAGGCGTGGACGCCGTGGATTCGTTTTTGCGATTCAGTCAGGATTCGGCGAAGTCAGCCAGGAGAGCGGGTTGCGATGGGTAAAATCACGGGCTTCATGGAGATCAACCGCGAGACGCCGTCGCGCCGGCCGGTCACCGAGCGCCTCAAGGATTGGCACGAGTACGACCTGAAGCTGCCCGACGAAAAGCTCGCGCAGCAGGGCGCCCGCTGCATGGATTGCGGCATCCCCTTCTGCCACAAGGGCTGCCCGCTCGGCAACATCATTCCCGACTGGAATGATCTGGTCTACCGCGGACGCTGGCGCGAGGCGATCGACCGGTTGCACTGGACCAATAACTTTCCCGAGTTCACCGGCCGCGTCTGTCCGGCGCCGTGCGAGGAGGCTTGCGTCCTCAACATCAACAATGCCCCGGTCACCATCAAGCAGATCGAAAAGCACATCATCGACCATGCCTTCGCCGAGGGCTGGGTCGCGCCGCAGCCCAACCCGCGCAAGACTGGCAAGCGGGTCGCGGTGGTCGGCTCGGGGCCGTCGGGACTGGCCTGCGCGCAACAGCTCGCGCGCGCCGGCCACGCGGTCACGCTCTACGAACGATCCGATCGCGCGGGCGGCCTGCTGATGTACGGCATTCCGGATTTCAAGCTCGAGAAATGGCAGGTCAACCGGCGGCTCGAGCAGATGAGGGCCGAAGGCGTCGAGATCGTGACGAGTTGCGCCGTGGGCACCGATATTCACGCCGACGAGCTGCGCGCCAAACACGACGCGATCGTGCTGACGATCGGCTCGACCAAGCCGCGCGATCTGCCGGTGCCGGGACGCGAGCTGGCGGGCGTGCATTTCGCGATGGATTTTCTGCCGCAGCAGAACAAGCGCAACGCCGGCGATACAATTCCGTCGGCCGGCGCGATCACCGCGACCGGCAAAAAGGTCATCATCCTGGGCGGCGGTGACACCGGCTCGGATTGCCTGGGCACCTCGAATCGCCAGGGCGCGCTCGAGGTTGCGCAGTTCGAATTGCTGCCGATGCCGCCCGAGCGGCGCACCATTGAGATGCCGTGGCCGGACTGGCCGATGATCCTGCGCACCTCGACTTCGCATGAAGAGGGCGTCAAGCGGGACTGGAGTATCAACACCAAGTATTTCTCGGGCGAGAACGGCCAGGTGAAAAAGCTCCACGGCATCCGGCTCAACTGGAAGCCCGACAACGGCCGCATGGCGATGGAAGAGGTCGCGGGCAGCGAGTTCGTACTCGAATGCGATCTGGTGCTGCTGGCGTTGGGCTTTTTGGGGCCGGAGCCAAACGGAATCGTCGCCGAGCTGGGCCTCAAGCTCGATCAGCGCGGCAATATCGCCTGCGACAATTACCAGGCGAGCGCGCCGGGGGTCTTTGCGGCGGGCGATTCGCGCCGCGGGCAATCGCTGGTGGTGTGGGCCATCTGGGAAGGGCGCGAATGCGCGCGTGCGGTCGACGCCTGGCTGGTCGGCGAGACCTTTCTGCCGACCAGTCCGGAGATCTAAAGGCGCATGCGCGATGATCGCGTACCTGGACACGAACGTATTCGATAATCTCTATAAGAAGATCGGGTGTACCAGCGCGGATATCGCGCAATTGCGCAAGGTAATTTACGGCCGCGGCCTCGCGATCCCGATCGGCATCCATGTTCTCGACGAAATTCTGCTCAACCGCAGGGCGTCGCCACAGGAACTTGTCGCGCGCCTGAAGCTGACGCTGTCGCTCGCCAGCATCCGGCGGATGGTCAAGCCGTGCGATCAGCTAATCGCGGACGATATCCGCAGTTACGCGGCGACCGGACAGGCCGACCGGCCGCTGGTCAGTGCGCAAATTCAGAACGCGATCACACAAGGGATCGCCGAACTGATCGAAAGCGACGGCGAAGAGTTCTCCGAAGAAATGGTCGAAGCCCTTGAGCATGCCAGGCAGGGCAAGGAACGTTTCCTTCAGGTAATGAGGGCTGCCCAGGAGCAGGCCGCGTCGCCGTTCGATGCGCGTTCCTCGCGCATCAGCTTCGAGGATTTCTTCCAGCTCGCGGCCGTCCCGAGGGCCGAAGAATTCGCTCAGCGGGCGGGCGTGCTGGAGCCCTGTCGCGCGCGCGGCATCGACGGCTTGCTCAAAGTGAGAAGTGTCCGTGCGGCGATCGGAATCGCGCTGTCTATTATGTACGGGCAGATTTTCGAGGGCTGGGCACCCCGCATCAGCGACTCCATCGATCTCCTTCACGTTCCGTCGGCGGTGGCGAGTGCGGAAGTATTCGTCACCAATGACATCCGATTGCGCAAAGCCTTTCAGCGTGTTCCGCTCAATGAAATGCGTGTCATGAGCCTGGGCGAATTTCTAGCGGAGTGCGGTTCGGCTAGCGACGCGACCTGACGGCCGGTCAGCGAACGCTGCCTGGCGAGGGCAAGAAAAAGGCGGAGCGGCCGAAGCCGCTCCGCCCGTCGGGTCAGTCGCGCGACGCGCCCGCTTGGCCGCGGTGCGCGCCGGATTCCTAGCGGAAGATTTCCATCAGGCCGCTGGGCGAGCTGTACTTGGTGTAGTCATGGTATTCCGGCGGAGCATCGCTGTTGAACTTCGGGCCGACGCCATGCTCATCGGTCGTCGACAGGAAGGTCATGTGCTCGTTCTGGACGTCCCACACCGACGCGGAGACCGAATTCACGGTCACGTGGCCAACGCCGGGCACCGTCGAAGCACGCGGTCCGAGCCAGAACATTTTCCACAGCGCCAGGTTCGAGTCGTAGATATCGATCCAGGTCGCATAGTGGAAATGCGAATCGACGTACATCACGCGGCTGCCGTAGCAGTAGCCCGCGCTCTCGCTCGGGATGCGGCGCACGTCGATGATATCGTCGGCACGCACCTGCCATTTGCCCCACGACGGCTTGGGAAAGCCGAGCGGCATGTCCCAATCGTCGGGGATCTTGCCGGTCTCCATCGAGTAGTCGTCAATCAACGCGAGCACCTTGCGCGTGCCCAGGTCGCGCGCGCGGAAGAGCGCGAGACCGCCGTTGAAGCCGACCGTCTTGTAATCATCGAGCACGAAATCGCTGCCCGCCGCGGGCGCGCATCGCGCACTGACCGCCAGGCGCAGCGAACGGCGCAGCGCCGGCACGAAGACGTAGTCGTCCTCGGGCTTTTCCGGATCCTTGCTGAAGACCGTCAGGTTGGTGGTGTACTTGGACTGCTCGGGCTCCATCACCATGAACCATTCGGTAAACCACGCATTGCCGGCCTCGGGCAGGTTCTGCGGGACGTCAGGATCGGTGTTGTAGCCGACCTGGCGGTAGATCCAGGTGATCTTGGAGCAGGCGACGCTGCCGAAACGATCCTGCGTGCAGCTCACACCGGGATGGTCGAACTGCTGGGCGTATAGATTGGGGACGTAGGAAAACCATACGTCGGCCAGCACCTTGTAGCCCTTGTCAGGGTCCTGCGGGTTGGGAAACGGCTCGCCGGCGACGTAGCCGTTGACGAAATGATGGCCCGCCGGAGTCGAGCCAACCGAGGTCTGCGCGCCGTACTTCTCGCTCGCCTCGACGTAGGTCTTGGGCAGCGGCAGTACGATGGTCGGTCCGACGGTCATCGCGACGTCGGGCGGCATCTTCCAGAAGTACTTGCCCTCGAACAGGGTTTGCATACCGTAGGGCATGAACTGCTTGTACTGCTGCCAGTTGGCGGTGGTGATGGTCGTCCCGGGAGCGAGGGTTCCCTGGTTCGCCGTTTCGGTCAGCCATTGTTGCATCGGAGCGGGTGGGTCGTAGCTTTCGTCAGCGCGGACGGTGGGGGCGGTTAATCCCCAAGCCAGCGCGACGGCCATAACAAATGCCAGTCTACGCACGTTCATTAGTGGTTCTTCTCCTCGAACAGTGAAATGTAAGAACTTTAGCGGTTACGCGCAGCCGATGGAACCCCATTGCGGACCCTGTGGTTCCAGTATCGAGCGGTCCCGATTGGCCCTTCGGCAGGTCTTTGGAGCCGGATCGCCAAGTTCCGCGCACGGCGGCCTGAGTGTATCGCAGAGGACTCCGGATCGACTGCGTTAAGCGCTTTGCGCGGGCGAGGACTGTGAGCGGGAAAGGTTGGCGGGGAACCCGACCCGCAGCGCGAATCGGGCTCCCGGCGATTGATCCAGCGCGAACGCCTACTGCATCACCTGCATCAGGCCGCTGGGCGAGGAATACTTCGTGTAATTGTAGTAGCCCGGAGGCGCACCGCTGTTAAAGTTCGGTCCGACGCCAGTCGCATCGTAGGTCGACAGATAGGTCGCGTGATCATTCTGTACGTCCCACACGCCGAGCGTCACCGAGTTCGTGTTGACGTGGCCCAGGCCGGGCACATCCTCGGCGCGGGAGCCCCAGTACTGGATTTTCCAGTGCTTGAGGTTCGTGTCGAAAATGTCGAGCCAGCCGGCATAATGATAGATCGAGTCGACGTACATGATGCGGCTGCCGTAGCAGTAGCCGGCGTTTTCGGACGGGATGCGGCGCGCGTCGATGATATCCACGTCGCGCAACTGCCATTTGCCCCACGACGGCTTGGGAAACCCTAGCGGCATATCCCAGTCATCGGGAATCTTGCCGGTCTCATGGGTGAAGTCGCCCTCGAGGATCAGCACTTTGCGATGGCCCAGATAGGTTGCGTCGAACAGCGCCAGGCCGCCGTTGAAGCCCGGCGTGAAGTAGTCGTCCAGCACCAGGTCGCTGCCGGCCGCGGGCGCGCAGCGTGCGCTGATCGCCAGGCGCAGCGAACGGCGCAGCGAGGGCACGAAGACGTAGTCATCCTGAGCTCTTTCAGGATTTTTGTAGAAGACCGTCAGATTAGTCGTGTATTTCGACTGCTCAGGCGTGATCACCTCGAACCATTGCGTGAACCAGGCGTCGCCGGCCTGCGGGTAGTTCTGCGGCACGCCGGGGTCGGTGTTCCAGCCGACCTGGGTGTAGATCCAGGCGATCGTGGTGCAGGCGATATTATTGAAGCGGTCCTGCGTGCAGCTTACGCCCGGATGATCGAGGGGCTGCGCATAGAGGTCGGGCACCCATGAGAGATAGTCGTCGGCCAGAATCTTGTAGCCTTTGCCCGGATCGTTCTTCGAGGTGAAGGCGTCTGGAAACGGCATGCCGCCGACATAGTTCTTGACGTAATGATGGCCGGCGCCGGTCGTGCCAATCGAGGTCTGCGCGCCGTACTTCTCGCTGGCATCGAGATAGGGCTTGGGCTGCGGAAGCACGATCGTCGGGCCGACTTGAATCTGTGCGTCGGCCGGAATTTTCCAGAAGTAGCGGCCGTCGAACAGCGTCATCAGGCCGAAGGTCATTTCCTTTTTGTAGTTTTGCCAGTTCTGCGGCGTTATAACCGTGCCGGGCGCGATGGCGTCCTGATGGGCGGTCGCGTCGAGCCACTGCTGCATGTCGGTCGGCGGCGGATAAGTGGGCGGCGTATAGGCTTGAGCCCACACGCGCGCGGGCAGGGCCATCGACAGCGCGAGCAGCGCCACGATGGTCCCGTCGATGCGGAGTTTTCTCACGTGCATGGTCTGGGACCTCCCGAGGGATTGATCTGAGGTGGAGTCGGTCACTTTTTCACACGATGGGGCGAGCAACTCGCGTGCCATCGCACACTTGCATGCCACGGCAGGCTATTAGATGTCAAGACGGATGTGATTGACCAATGCGAATCGGTGAATTGCCGGCAACGCGGCCGCTACGAGACGTAGTTACCGTCGCCTTACGCAACGGAATGTAACGCTTCGCGGATTGCAAACAACACTGCGGCGCATCGCACATACGTGCGCCATCGCGTCCCCCTTTTTTCGAGCGGTCAGTGCGCACGTCAGCTCGTTTGACTAATGCGCATGAGACAGTAACTAAAAAATTCTATCGAAGTTGTCAACCGGAAATCCACGGCGCGTTCACGCGGCTAGCGGCGTAAGTTCATTGCGTCGAGTTTCCTGATTAGCCAGTCGATCCGGTCGTAGCCCCAGAACAATTCGCCATCGATCACGAATGTCGGCACGCCGAATACGTGATCGCTTTCCGCTTCGGCGAAGCAGCGCTTCAGGCGTGGCTTGGCTGCTTCATCCTCATTGGCGATATAGCGTCTGAACGGTGCCGGATCCACGCCCGCTTCAAGCATGATTGCGGCCAGCGCGTCGGCCTTTTCAACCTCGAGATTGCGCGACCAGAAGCGCTCAAAAACCATGCGCGCGTGAGGGCGGAACAGGTTCTGGTCGTCGGCGCACATCCCGGCGTAAAAGGCATAGCGGGCGCTGTAAATTTTTTTTGGCGGGTAAATGACTATTCCGCGCTCGCGCGCGAACCGGCGCACGTCGAGATAGAGATAACGGACCTTGATCTGATCGCGATTCGATCGATCCGGCACGTCGCCGTAAACCCGCCGGATATTTACCCCGTAAGGAATGAAGCGCACGCGCACGCGATGCGTATTCTCGAGCGCGCAAATCGGATCGTACGCGAGGTAGGTAAACGGACTGGTGTAGGCAAAGTAGAATTTGATTTCGGCCGTATCGTCCATCGCGGCTCAATCCATGTACTTCTTCGACAGCGCTTCCATTTCGGGTACGCCGAGCAGTTCGATCAGTTCGCTGAACAGATGGCCGGTGATCGGGAGGTCGAGCGTGCCGGTCTGCTTGAGTTCGCGCATCGCGTCGCGAAAGCGCACGAAGGCGGCCATCAGGGTGCCGGTGTGGATCGTCACTTTGAAACCGTAGCGCGCCAGTTCGGGGACCGGCAGCAGCGCGCCGTTGTAGAGTAGCGGCAGGTCGCCGAGTTCCGAGACGTAGCGATTGAGGTCGTCGAGCGTGCGGATGCCGTCGACGAAAATCAGATCGGCGCCGGCCGCGTGATAGGCTCGCGCGCGCCGCCCGACATCGTCCCACCCGTTGACCGCGAGTGCGTCGGTGCGCGCGATGATGACGAATTGGTTGTCGCGGCGGGCGTCGCAGGCGGCGCGGACCTTCGGCACCATCTGGTCGATCGGGATGACCTGTTTGCCGGCCAGGAAGCCGCAGCGTTTGGGAAACACCTGGTCCTCGATATGCAGCGCGGCGGCGCCCGCCTCTTCGTATTCGCGCACGGTGCGCCAGACGTTGACCGCGTTGCCGTAGCCGGTGTCGGCGTCGCAGATCACCGGGACGTTGACCGCGTGCGCGATCGTGCGGACGTTCTGCACCATCTCGCTCATCGTGAGCAGGCCCAGATCGGGCAGGCCGCGCGCGGCGGCGGTGCCGAAGCCGGTCATATAGACCGCGTCGAAGCCGGTGCTCGCCGCGATTTTGGCCTGCAGGCCGTCGAAGACGAAGGGCGCCACGAGCATTGTGGGACTGCTCAACAGTTCACGCAGGCGCGCGGTGGTTTGGATCATCGCCGTTCAGCTCCCACCGGCCGCGTTATGGTAATACGCCGCGCCGGATGCGAATCGCAGGTAAGGCATTGGACTGACCGGAGAACCGTAGGTCGGAGGCGGTCGGGGTGTCAATCGATCGCGCCGGGCGCGCGATCGGTCAGCGCGCGGCGATCGGTGGGCAACTACGAATAACGCCCGCCAGCGCAGGATGGCGGAATGCGACGGCGCATCGTCACGGCCGGTTCAGGCGCGCCAACGCGGTCCAGTGCGCGATCAGCGCGGCCGTTTTCAGCGCGCGATGCGCGCAGCCGCGAACCGTTATTTGAGTTTGGCGGCGGTCGACGGCTTGGGCGATGCCGGCGGGTCGCTGGCCGCGGGCCTGCTGACGGTCGGCTCACCCGCGGTCGTATCGCCGAGGTCGCTTTGATCGCCGCCATTGCGCGCGGCGAGATATTGCAGCGCCTGTCCGAGATCGAGTTCGCTATACTTGGGATTAGCGTAGAGCGAATCCAGATTCTTGACCGCGGCGTCGGTACTCAGTCCGCTGGTCGACAGTTCGCGCGAGAGCTGCCGGATAATCTTGTTGGAGCCCTTCCAATGGAAGAGCTCACCCGCGATGTTGAGGCTGTCGAGCTTGCCGACACTGACCTGCATCGCGTCACCGTAGCCGTTGATGTAGCCG
>DATLRA010000041.1:0-27711 GCA_035534935.1 Binataceae bacterium (SeqCode) | reverse complement strand
CTGATCCCCTACACCTTCGGCTGGATCATGCTCGGTCTCGAAGCGCTCTCGGGCATACTGGCAAAGGGTGCCGCGCGCGCCCGCTGGATTCGCTATCCGGCCAGCGCGCCGGCCGTCGTGCTGGCACTCGCGATGCTTCCGCAGACGCTCTGGCCGATCGGCTACGACATGCGCGGTATCCGCTACGCCGGCGACGAGATCGCGCGGCGCACGGCGCGCGATCCGGCGGGCGGCCGCGGCGCGGTGGTCGCGGCCGACGGCCGCGTGGCCTATTATGCGGATGCGCGCTTGATTCTGCTGCCGGCCGCGGCGCCACCCGCGGGGCTGTGCCAATGGCTCGGCGCGCGGACCGACGCCGGCTACCTGCTGATCGGCGATCGCGACGAGCGGCGCATGGGCGGCGGCGCGGGGTTGCCCTGCCTGGTGCCGATCGCGCGCTATCCGCGCTACGGGGCGGGCTTTTACGATCTGTTTTCGATCCGGCGCGCCGGTTGACGCGCCCGTCAGGTTCGCGTTGAGCTTAGCTTGAAGCCGCCACCGCAGATGCCCGCCGCCACGATAACCTCCACCGCCGCTCGCCCCGCGCCGGCCGGCGCGATCGGCGCGGCACCCGCGCCCGTCGAGCTTTCGATCGTTGTGCCGGTGCATAACGAAGCCGCCGTGCTCGACGAATTTTTCGCCCGGCTGATGCCGGTGCTGGCGCGCCTCGGCACCACCTGGGAAGTGATTTGCATCAACGACGGCAGCACCGACGACAGCCTCGCGCGCCTCACTCTCCGCCATGCGGCCGACCCCGCGGTCAAGGTGGTCAGCCTGTCGCGCAATTTCGGCAAGGACATAGCGCTCAGCGCGGGCTTGGATTACGCGCGCGGCGCCGCCGTGATTCCGATCGACGCCGACCTGCAAGACCCGCCCGAACTGATCGAGGCGATGATCGCGAAATGGCGCGAGGGCTTCGACATCGTTTACGCCACACGCCGGCGCCGCGAGAGTGACAGTTGGCTCAAGCGCCTCACCGCGCGCTACTTCTACCGCGTCTTCGACCGCATCACCGACTTTCCGATTCCGCGCGATACCGGCGACTTCCGCCTGCTCGATCGCCGCGTGGTCGACGTGCTCGTGCGCCTGCCCGAGCGCACCCGCTTCATGAAGGGGCTGTTCGCATGGGCCGGCTTCAAAGCCACGCCGCTGACCTACGACCGCGATCCGCGCGCCGCCGGCTCCACCAAATGGGGCTACTGGCGGCTGTGGAACTTCGCGCTCGACGCGATCACTTCGTTCAGCTCGATGCCGCTCAAGATCTGGAGCTACGTCGGCGTGGTAATCTCATTGTTCGCATTTCTCTACGCTCTGTTTCTGGCGGGACTGGTGATGGTCCGTGGCATCGCGGTGCCCGGCTACGCGTCGCTGATGGTCGCGGTGCTGTTCTTCGGCGGCGTGCAGCTCATCTCGCTCGGGATTATCGGCGAGTACCTGGCCCGCACCTACAACGAAGTGAAGGGCCGCCCGCTCTATATCGTGCGCGATTCGTGGGGCTTCGGCGTCGATCCGCGCTAGGCGGCGTGCCGTTTCGCATCCTGATGGACCCGAGTCTGTATCCGCGGATGGCCGAGGTCGAAGACGCCCATTGGTGGTTCGCCGCGCGACGTGCGATCGTCGATCGCATGATCGCGGAGCTTAAGCTCCCGCCCGACGCTGCGATTTTCGAGCCCGGATGCGGCACCGGCGGCAACTTCGCGATGCTCGCGCGGCGCGGCCGCCTCTATGCGATGGACTCCGACGCAAGCGCGCTCGGCTTCGCCGCCCGCCGCGGCCTCGCGCAACTCGCGCGCGGCACGCTGCCCGGCGACCTTCCGTTCGGCGATTTGCGCTTCGACCTGGCCGTGATGACCGACGTGCTCGAGCATCTCGACGACCCGGCCGGCGCACTCCGCGCCGTGCGCGCGCGCCTCAAGCCCGGCGCCGCGCTCCTGATGACCGTGCCGGCGACGCCCTGGCTGTGGAGCGCGCACGACGTGACCCATCATCATCGCCGCCGCTACCGCGCGCGCGAGTTGCGCCGCGTCGTGATCAATGCCGGCTTCGAGGTCGTCCGCCTGAGCTACTACAACTTCATGCTCTTTCCCGCGATCGCCGCCGCGCGCCTCCTGCAGCGGATGCGCTCGCGCGAACCGCTCGAGGTCGCCGGCCGCCACGATCTCGCGATGCCGCCCGCGGCGCTCAACACGCTCCTGCGGCGGATCTTCGCGAGCGAGCGCCATCTGCTCGGCCGCATCCCCGTACCCTTCGGCGTCTCGCTGATCGTGATCGCGCGCGCCCCGCTCGCGACGGCCGCCACGGCCGCCGCGCCACTTCCGGCCAGCAGTGCGAACTAAGCTGCACCCGATCCTGCTCGAGGGACTGGGCGCCTTCGCCGCCGCCCTCGCCCTGCTGATGACGCTGGCGCCGGCGGCCCCGTTCGTCGGCGAACTCGGCGTATGCGAATCGGGCGCGGTGCGCGACGTGCTCGCGGGCAATCTCGTCCTGCCGCACTTCATCCCCGGTCCGATGGTTCACGTGCCACCGCTCTATTGGTGGACCGCGGCGCTCGGCGTGCGCGTCCTCGGCTGGAGCGAAATAGCGCTGCGGATGCCCGCGATCCTCGCGGCCGCGATGACCTGCGCGATCGTCTTCGTGTGGGGATCGATCGCCTTCGGCCGCCGCGCCGCGCTGATGGCCACGGCCGCGCTGCTGTTCTGCCATTTCTTTCTCGACGCCGCGCGCCAGCCGCGGATGGATTCGATGCTCGCGCTGTTCGTCACCGCCGCCGCGATGCTGCTCGAGCGCGCGCTGCGCCCACCGCCCGCCGATCCGCCATCCGCGGATGCGACAGGTACCGCCGAGGCGCGCAAATCGCGGCGCGCCGCCTTCGCGCTCGCCGCGTTGATGATCGGCCTCGGCATTCTCACCAAGGGCGTCCTCGGCATCCTCCTGCCGGGCATCGCGGCGGGACTCTATCTGCTTTGGCGGATGCGCCTGCGGGACATGTTTCGCCTCAACCTGATCGTGACCTTCACCGCGGGCCTCGCGATCGGTCTCGCCTGGTACGTCGCGGCCTATGCCGAGGGCGGCGCGAAATTCCTCCAATGGCAGCTCGCGATGAACCTGTGGAGCCGCTTCCTGCCGACCGACGCCGGCGGCGCCGGCTACTGCGCGCATCCGTTCTGGTACTTTGTCCCGCACACGATTACCGGCTTCATTCCGTGGAGCGCCTATCTGCCCGCCATCGCGATCTATGTGTGGCCGCGCCGCGGGCGCGCGCTGCCCGAACCGGTGGTCTATACGCTCTGCTGGTTCGCCGCGATTTTTATTTTTTTCTCGTCGTCGCAGGGCAAATGCCTGGTCTACATTTTGCCGGCTTTTCCGCCACTGGCGATGCTGACCGGGATCGCGAGCGATGCCGCCGCCCGCGCAATCGCGCGCACGCCAACGATGCTCGCGCCGGGCGGGCTCGACTTTGCGCCGCCGCTCGACACCGATACCGCACGGAGCGGCGATCGCGCCCTCGCGATGGCCTTCACCGCGGCCAACGCGGCGATCGCCGCCGGAGCTATCGCAATCGTCGTCTGCGCGGCGATCATCGTGATCGCCGGCATCCCAGCGTCGCTCGCCGCGCACCTCCATCAGACCGATCGGCGCTTCGTCGGGATTTTTGCCGCACTCGCGGCGCATCGCGATTTCCCGCTGCTCGCCTGGATCGCTGCGTCGGCCGCGGGCGCCGCGATCGTGCTGAGCGGTATCGTCCGCCGCCGGCCCGACCGCGCGCTGACCGGCGTATGCGCGATCGCGACTGCCGGCGCGATCTTCTGGTTCGCCGTGATGAATCCTGCGCTGGCCGATCGCGAGACGCTGCGCGGCTTCGCCCGCGCGGTCACGCGCACCGTGCCGCCCGGCGCCGCGGTCGCCCATCTCGGGCTCAGCGACTGCGATCTGAATTTCTATTCGCCGCGGCCGCTCACGCCGATCTATCATCTGCAATGCGCCGGGGCGGACGCGCCGCGCTACGTCGTCGCCCGCGCGCGGGATTTCGCCGCGGCCAACCCGGCCGCCCGCGCCTGCTTCGCAACGATCCTCACCTCGCCGCCGCTCGACAACAATGGCGCGCGAATCCTGCTCGAACGGGTTGCGCCGCCGAGATGATCGATCGCCGGTGCGCGCGAAAGTAGCGAAATTATGCTGGCTTATGGAAAACAAGTATTCGGATCGTCGCCTTTTTTGCATTTCCAGAGGAACCCGGAGGCTCCATTTCTGGGGTTATTGAAGTAATTGGCGACCTCATGATTAGCCTGCGTGTCGGTCATCGGCATTTCAGTGGGAACGTAGCGACGTTGAGACCAAAATAAAATGGTGCAGTATTCGTCGCTACGGCACAAATTGGCGATCGCCTCGTCGTACATTTGGCGATCCCTAGTGTGTTGCGGATCTATTAAGACGAATCGGAAATAGCCGTAACGGCCAAACGACGCGCCCGTACCTCCGGCGGTCCCAGCGAGATGCCAATCGGAGCCCGCAACAGCATTTTTTTGCGGCCGCGCAATTGCGTTGATAAGAGCGACGACTACCAGTCCCGCGAATAGCCATTTTATAGTGCGCATTTTCAGATCCCCCCTCTTTTCAGGCGCTCACGAAGCGCGGCGCGCCCGGCGTGGTGGCCGGCGTGGGATAGAGGATCGCGTCACGCGATTGATTGTCGGTGGCCGCACTGGCGCATCCGGCCAGCGCGATCAGCGCAAGATAGCGCAACGGCGAAAGCCCGGATTTCATTTCGCTCCACCCCTTCGCAGTGAGCTTTTCTAGCTCGCCTCGGCGACGTAATACTGCGTCCAAAGCATCCAATCCAGCGGGCCGCCGCGCAAGCGCCGCTCGCTCGATTGCGCCCAGCCCAGCCCGCGCGCGCCGGCAAATTCCGCCACCAGCGGGATATACATGCCGGACTTGTAGCGCTCGCGAATCGTCAAGCCCGCCGCCGTGATCGCCGCCTCGGCGCTGCGCGCCGTCATCAGGTTGATATGCCCGGTCTCGAACACCGCCTCGCCATAAATTTTGCGCACGACGCCGATCACGCCCGGCAGAAACGCGACCTTGCAGGCGAGTTCCATCAGGCTGAAGCGCTGCGGCGTCGAGAGGACCAGCCGTCCGCCCGGCATCAGCAACCGGCGCATCGCGGCCAGCGCGCCCGCCGTATCGGGGATATGCTCGATCACCTCGCTGCACAGGATTAGATCGAAGCTCGCCGGCGGCAATTGCGAATCGAGAAGGTTGTCGCGCACCAGCCGCAGATTCGGGTAGCGCGCCGCAATCGCCCGCGCGTGCTCGAGATGCGCGTCGTCGAGGTCGGTCGCGGTCGCCGCGGTGAAGTTCGCCGCCAGCGCCGGCAGATAGACCCCCGCGCCGAAGCCGACCTCAAGCGCGCGGCGCGCACCGGCCCGCGCGCATTCGCCGAGCTTCGCGATAATCCAGTCGCGGCGCGTGCAATGCAGCCAGCGGCGCGTTGGATTGCGCGACGCATAGAGCGTCTCGAGCAGCGGGATCAGTTCGGCTTGGGCTTCCATCGGCGATGCGCCATTACGCGGTCACGCTCCTCGCGGTCGGCTCCGCGCTCACCCGGCCTTGCGAACGGCTGCGGCGCGGCGGCGACCGGGATTACGCATGATTCTTGTGCCGGAGCGCCGCCGGCAAAGCAAGTATGCGCCGGCGCTTGGACCTGGCGCGCGCGCCAATTAGGCTTAGGCTTTCGCCGAGGCCGCGACGCGCCGGGCGCGAACCGATTTCAGTGCGAACCCGACTGGTGGACCGCTTTGCAAAATAGCTCCCGGCGTATCCGCGATCGCGGCGGTCTGGCCGCCTTCGCCATCTATCTCGCGTTCGCGACGCTCTACTTCGGCCGCGCCCTCGCGCATGATCCCGCCGCGTCGGCGATCGGCCTGACCGCCGACCCGTCGGTCTATATGTGGTTTCTGGTCTGGTGGCCGCACGCGATCGCCGCGCATCTCAATCCCTTCATCACCGATCGGCTATGGGCGCCCGGCGGCTTCAATCTCACCTGGACCACCGGCATCCCGCTCGCCGGAGTGCTCGCGGCGCCGCTCACCGCGCACTACGGTCCGGTGGTCGTGTACAACCTCCTCTGTCTGCTCAGCCCCGCGCTCGCCGGATGGACCGCGTTCCTGCTCTGCCGGCGGTTATGCGGGCGCTGGTGGCCGGCGCTTGCCGGCGGCTATGTCTTCGGCTTCTCGGCCTACATGCTGGCCGAGATTCGCGCCCATCTGTTACTCATCCTGATCTTCCCGGTGCCGCTCGCGATTCATCTCGTGCTGCGCCGGCTCGACGGCGAGTTGCGCGCGGCCAGCTTCGCCGCCCTGATGGCGTTGACGCTGGCGGCGTCGTTCATGCTCTCGCTCGAGATGTTCGCGACGATGACTTTTTTCGGCGCGATCGCGCTCGCAATCGCCTCTGCGACCGGTGGCGCCGACGCGCGCCGCCGCATCGTGGCGCTGGCCGCGCCGCTCGCCGCGAGCTACGCCGTCGTGCTCGCGATCGTCTCGCCCTACCTCTACTATTTCTTTCAGCCCGGCTATCCGCATTCGCCGATCAATTCGCCCGCCGCCTACTCGGCCGACCTGCTCAACTTGATTATCCCCACGCCGGCCAACGCGATCGGCGGTCTCGCCATCCTCGCCGCCATCTCGCGCCGCTTTCCCGGTGCGATGGTCGAGACCGGCGCCTGCCTGAGCATTCCGCTCATCGTCATTGCGATCGCCCTCGCCCGCGCGCGCTGGCACGAGCCGCGCACGCGTATCCTGATTTACTTTGCCGCGGTCGCGATGCTCGCCGCGCTCGGCCCGCGCCTCCATCTCGCCGGTGCGACGCTCTTCGGGATGCCCTGGAAGCTTATCCAGCATCTGCCGCTGATCAACAACGCGCTGCCCGCGCGCTTTCCGATGTACGCCGATCTCGCGCTGGCGATCGTCGCGGCGCTGTGGTTCGCGAGCGACGGCCCGGGTGCGCTCGCCAAGACCGTCGCCGCCGCCGCGATCGTCATCTGCTTCGCGCCCAATCCGTCCGCCGCCTTCTGGGCGCGCCCGATCGACAACCCGGCGTTTTTCGCGGATGGCGGTTTTCGCGGCTACCTCGCGCCCGACGCGACGGTCGTTATCCTGCCCTACGGCGCCGGCGGCCCGAGCATGCTGTGGCAGGCCGAGTCCGGGATGTATTTCCGCATGGCGGGCGGCTGGACCAGTATCATGCCGCGCGAATTTCAGAGCTGGCCGGCGGTCAACGCGCTCTTCTACCAGACCACGATCCCCGACTTCGGCGATCAGCTAAAGGCGTTTCTGGCCCATCACGCGGTCACCGCGATTATCGTCGACGATCGCGTACGGCCGCTCTGGGAGCCGCTCCTGGCCGAACTGCGCGGGGCGCCGATCGCAACTGGCGGGGTCGCCCTCTACCGCTTCACGCCGGCCGATCTCGCGCCCTGGAGCGGGCTGACGGCGCTTGCGATGGAGCGCCGCGCCGACGCCGCGCGCTTCGACGCGATGGTCGCCGCGACCCAGACCTACCTCGCCGCCGGCGGCGACCCGGCCCGCCTTACGCCGATGCGCCTGCAGACGCTCGGCCTGATTCCGCCCGAATCGGTCAACGAGGCGGCGATGCGCACCGCCAACGGTCTGTTCCTCGGGTTGCTCGGCGACGGCCGCATCGGCGTCGGCGTGGTCGGATCGTACGCGGCGCTCGAACCGCTCATCGCGCGCTATCGCGATCGCGCGGCACGGATCTATTTTCCCTGGCCGCGCGAACTCGCCGGGCCGCCGCATGGCGACACCTTCATGCGCCAACTGGTCATCGCCTTCGACCGCAACACGCTCGCGCACGCCGTTCCCGCGCCGGCCGGTCGCGCCGCTGACGTTGCGCCGATCACGCCGCCACGCTGACCGTACCCCGAGCGACGCGGTCGTTGTCTAAGCGTCCCTGCGATGCCACTGTGGGGCGCGCGCGGGTAACGCTTCGATGACCACGACACCGGAAGATCGGGATCGCAAAACCGACCTCGCCGCCGACGGCGGAATCCAGAAAATCGTTGTACTCACCTTCTTCGCCCTGCTGGTTCTAGGCTGCGGCCTGGTGATGCTGCCCTTTCTGTCGGCGATCGTGTGGGCGATTATCCTGTCATTTTCAAGCTGGGGTATCTTCTGCCGCATCAGATCCCTGCTCGGCGACCGCCCGACGCTCGCCGCCCTGGTGATGACGCTCGGCCTGGCCGCAATCGTCGTCGCGCCCTTCGTCCTGGTCGGCAACACGCTGGCCGACAACGTGAGCGACGTGATCGTGCTGGTGCGCAACTCTTTCGGATCGAGTCCGCGCCAAATTCCGCAATGGATTGGCGAAATCCCCGTGGTCGGACCGCATCTGAACGAGTACCTCACTCACCTGGCCAACGACGCGGCGGCGCGCGGCGCCGCGATGCATCAACTGATACAGCCGCTCAAAACTTTTGCGCTCGGCCTCGGCAAGGCGCTCGGCCACGGCGTCCTCGAGATCAGTCTCAGCCTGCTGGTGGGGTTTTTTCTTTACCGCGACGGCGCCGCCGCCGCCGCGCGGCTCGAGACCTCGGCCTTTCGGCTGGCCGGAGCGCGCGGCGCGCGCCTGCTCGAAGTCGCCCGCGCGACGGTCAAGGGCGTCGTCCACGGCATCCTGGGCACCTCGCTGATGCAGGGCGTGCTCGGCGGCGTCGGCTTCTGGATCGCCGGCGTGCCCGGGGTTTTTCTGCTCGGCTTCGCGACCTTCATCCTGTCGTTCGTGCCGTTGGCGACGGCAATTCTGTGGATTCCGGCCGCGGGATGGCTCTATGCGCAGGGCGCCACTGGATGGGCCATCTTTCTTGTTGTCTGGTCGGTGGTCATCGGCGGTCTGATCGATCACGTGATCAAGCCCATGATCATCGCGCGCACCGGCGGCACCCCGTTTCTGATCGTCCTGTTCGGTGTGATCGGCGGGGCTATCGCCTTCGGCTTCATCGGGGTCTTTATCGGTCCGACGCTGCTCGCGGTCGGCTATCGGCTGATCGAGGAATGGAGCAGCGACCTCATCCCGTAAGCGGAACAAGAGAAGGCCGGCGCGTCGTCGGGACGGCCGGCCTTCGTTCGATTGCCTATCAGATTTTGCGGCGCCGAATAGCGGCGCGGCGCATCACCCGGTTACGGACAGGTCACGGTGAGATGGAACGGCATATCCGTCGCGGTCAATCCGGTCTTGTCGAACGTCTGCACGTAGACGTCGCCCGGATTGGGGTCGGAGTCCGTGTCCCCCGAGACGCTGATCTGGCCCTGAACCGGAACCGCATTGGCGGTGTCGCCGATCGTCGCTTCGTAGGCGCATCCGGTCACATCCTGGGTGAAGGTGACCTCGTACTGCCCGGTCGCCACGTGCTCAACCGCGACCGGACCCGCGCTGCTGCTCGAGCTGATGAGCGTGCCATTGGAGGCAACCACGGCAAAATTGTTCTGCCCCTGGAGCACCGCTACCTCGCTTTGCAGCGTGGCGATCAGGACTTCATCGGCCTCAACCCGATCCTCGAGACCCGGTAGTCCTCCGGCCTGTGATTCCTTTTCATCTCCGCCTTTGCCGCCGCCCTTGGCCATCGCGGGCGTGCAAAGTGCCGCCGCGAGCAGTAGTCCGCCGGTAATGCTAATCCATTTCTTCATTCTGGTTTCCTCCCATGTTCGTGTGCATCTTGACCTAAGCAAGATCGAGACTAAGAATGCCCGTCTGACGATACGTGCCATTCCAAGCATAATAAAACTTATATTTATGTGTTTAATTATATTTAATTACTATATACCGTCGCGCACTCGCCAAGGGCGAGTCGCCCGGCCGACGGATGCAAAATCGTGTAATTTCGCAAATTTACACGTCGCATTTCCGTTGATCGACATGCACTACGTCGATCGCTTGGACGACCGGACGACCACTGGCGGACCGCCGGCTGATGGGCACACTCAGATGATTTCGAGGAGGAAATCGGTCCGCGCGACGACCCGGCCGATAATCGCCGCGTCGAGATTGCCGCCCGCCTGAAGATCGGCGAGCAGGGCGAGCGCCTGCGCCTCGGGCAAGGAAATCAGCAGACCGCCCGAGGTCTGCGGGTCGAACACGATCGCCGCCATCTCGTCGGCCACTTCGTCGGAAATCTTCACCCGCGGGCCGTAGAAATCCCGATTGCGCGTGCCGCCACCGGGAATCATCCCTGCGCGGCAGGCCTCGAGCGCTCCGGGCAACAGCGGCAGATCGGATTCTTCAATCAAAAACGTCACGCCGCTGCTCTCGGCGATCTTCGACGCATGTCCGGCCAGCCCGAAGCCGGTGATATCGGTCGCCGCGTGAACCTCGTACTTGAGCATCGCGGCGGCGGTCGCGGCGTTGAGTTCGGCCATCCAGCGGACCGCCGTTTCGTACTGATCGGCCGGCAATTTGCCCCGTTTGAGCGCGGTCATCAACATCCCCGTGCCAAGCGGCTTGCTGAGCAGCAAAGCGTCGCCGGGGCGTGCGCCGACGTTGCGGATAATCCGGCGCGGGTCGATGATGCCGGTCACCGCCATGCCGTATTTGACCTCTTCGTCGGCCACGCTATGGCCGCCCACGATCGCGACGCCCGCCTCGCGCGCCTTGTCGGCGCCGCCGCGCAGGATTTCGCCGAGCAACTCGCCGGGCAGGCCCGCTTGCGGCCAGCAGACGATATTGAGCGCGGTACGCGGCGTCCCGCCCATCGCGTAGACGTCGGAGAGCGCGTTGGCCGCGGCAATCTGGCCGTAGGTATAGGCGTCGTCGACCACCGGCGTGAAGAAGTCCACCGTGTTGACGATCGCCAGGTCGTCGCGCAGCAGATAGACCCCGGCGTCGTCGCCGGTGGCAATTCCGACAAGCACTTCGGGCGCGCTGCCCAGGTCAAGGCGCGAGAGCACTGCGGCAAGGTCCGCCGGACCCAGCTTACCGGCTCAACCGGCCGCCTTGCATCGCTCGGTCAGACGAATAATCTCGCTCCGACCGGCGTTGCTGTCCTTGCTATCAGCCATCGCTGGGCAGTCTAGCGCCCGCGCCACTTCGCGCAAAGGCGCCCGCTTGCGAATCAGGCCGGCGCGCGCAGCCGGCGCGCGTCGCCGACCCGCGTGGTCACGCCGGTATGGTCGAAATAGTCGAGCAGCGCGATGGCGAACTTGCGCGAGGCGCCGATCACGTCGCGGTAGCCCGCCGCCGTGATCTCGCGATCGGCGGCCAGCCGCTCGAGCAGTTGGGCCTTGGCCGACTGCAGCGGCGCGTGCGCGAAATAGAGATCGGTTGCGACCTTGACCACGCGCCCCTCGCGCTCCATCGCCGCCAGCAGCGTACGCAGGCGCGCGGCGTCGGCAGGCGGCAGCTTAAGCGCCTCGAGCAACTGCTTCAGGTCGGGCGGCTGCATCCCCGCGTCAATCAGCGCCTGCTCGATTTGCGCGCCGAGCCGTCCGGCGTCGCCAGCCAGTTGCACGCGATGCGCCGCGAGGCGCAGCACGCTCTCCTCGCGCACGATGCCGCTCTCGCGCGCGATGCGGTCGACCAGCGCGCGAAAGGCGCGCGGGCCCACCGCGTACGGCAGCCGCTCGCGCAGCGCCTCCATCTCGAGGCCCGGAGCGAGCGGCTGATCGCGATGATGGGCGGTTAGCGCGGCGACCGCAAAGCACTTG
This sequence comes from Binataceae bacterium (SeqCode), assembly GCA_035534935.1. GTDB lineage: Bacteria > Desulfobacterota > Binatia > Binatales > Binataceae > JADMIL01. The sequence goes on along the minus strand of DATLRA010000041.1, from coordinate 15,955 downwards.
AGCTCGGCCCATTTAGCGGCGGTTGTAAAGCCCTCTTCGTCGCCCAGCGAGAGTTTCACTAATCGTTGATCGCGGAGCGCCGTATTGATCTCGTCTTGCGGCGTGTTGAGCAACTGGGCAATCTGCGCCGGCGGACAGGCCAGCCGATCCTGCAGATTGAGCAGCGCCTCGATCGTCGCCGGGCCGAACGGACCACCCATCGCGATCAGATTCTGGCGGTAGGCTTCGAGCGGTTTGCGCGCCCGCCGGCCCTGCGGATTGAGCACGACGCCGCCGCCCAGCGTGCGCAGGTTGGTCTCGTCGCGGATCACAAAGCGGTCACCGGCCAGCGCGACCGCCGGATCATCGAGCACGATCTGCACCATCGCACTGTGCTTGGGCGCGATTTCGGCGGTCTCTTCGAGCATGATGACGCGAGCGATGGTCTCGGCCGTGCCCAGGAAGAAGCGCACGCGCTGATTGTTTTTGAGCGGCCGCTTGGCGGCCGGCCGGACTTCGATGCGCGCGTCAAGGCGGATGGTGACGAGTTCCAGCCGATGGTCGGCGACCACGTCGCCACGCTTGAGTTCGAGCCGTTCGGCGCCGGTCAGGTTGAGCGCCACGCGCTGGCAGAACCCCGCCTGCTCGACCGTCTCGCCATGCACCTGGATCGCGCGCACGCGCACTTCCGCGCCAGCCGGCAAAACGCGCAGCTTCTGGCCCACGCGCACCTCGGCGTCCATCGCCGTGCCGGTCACCACCGTGCCGTGCCCCTTGATGACAAAGGCGCGGTCGAGCGGCAGGCGAAACAGTCCGGTCGAGCGGCGCGCCGCGAAACCCTCGAGCCGGCGCGCGATCTCGGCGCGCAGGCCGTCCAGTCCGGCCCCGGTCAGCGATGACACCGGCATCACCGGGGCCCCTTCGAGCGCGGTGCCGTCGGCCAGCAATTCGATCTCGTCACGCACGTCGGCCAGCCGTTTGGCGTCGGCGAGGTCGGACTTGGTGATGATGAAAATGCCGCGGCGGATACCGAGCAGATGGAGGATGTCGAGATGCTCCTCACTCTGCGGCATCACCCCGTCGTCAGCCGCGACGGTGAACAGCACCAGGTCGATACCGTGCGCGCCGGCCAGCATGTTGCGAATGAAGCGCTCGTGGCCGGGGACATCGACCACGCCGGCCCGCGTGCCATCGGGGAGGGTGAAGTAGGCGAAGCCGAGGTCGATCGAGATGCCGCGCTCGCGCTCTTCCTTAAGGCGGTCGGTCTCCTGGCCGGTGAGCGCGCGGACCAGCGCACTCTTGCCGTGGTCGATATGGCCGGCGGTGCCGATTATCGCATGGGTGACCTGGGAGGCCATCGTGCAGAGTCAATCCACCGCCAGCCGCGCGCGCCGCTAGCGCAACTGCTTCATGTACATCTCGAGATCGAAGTAATCGCGCCAGCCCTTGATCTTGCCGTCGGCGGTGAGATCGAAGACGCCCATCACCGGCAGTGCGACCTTTTTGCCGTTGGCCTCGAACGAATCGACCCGCTCATTCATGACCACGTGGCCCGCGGTCGCGCTGTGCAGGATTTTGAATTCGATCGATTGCACGCCCTTGAGCAGCCCGGCGATGACCTCGTTGATCGAAGCCTTGCCGACGGCGGGCTTCATCGGGATGTTGTGATAGACCGCGTCTTCGGTGAAGAAGCTCATGATCTGCGGAACGTCGAGCCGCGACCACGCCTTGCAGAATTCGCTGACCACCTGTTCGGGTTGCATCGCCATGATTTGATCCTCCGGTTACGGAAACGGTTGATAGGGTCCGCCTCAGCCGCGCCGGGCGCTTACTCTTGGTCGAGGTAGAAGCGATCCTGATCCTTGTTATAGCCGAAAAGCTCGGCAAAACGTCCCCAATTGACGATAGTCGAAAACAATTTTTCCGGCGGTTCGTTGGGCAACAGCATCGCCAGATGCTCGAGCACGACCTGCTTGCCGAGCGATCGATCCTCCTGGCCGCGCAGCACCCGCATCAGGTAGGCGAAGAGGCCGTGCTGCTTGAGCTGCTCGCGGATAATCAGCTTGCGCTGATTCATATCGCTTTCGAGGAAGCGCTTGCCCAGCGGTTCGACCACCACGTCGCCATCCGGAGTCGACACCAGGCCGAGGATTTCCGCGGTCTTCATCACTTTGAGCAGGTCGCTGAACTTGAAATGGAGATCGCGCGCGATTTTGTAGCCGTCGTCGCGGCCGCCGCGGTCCTCGAGCGTTTCGAGCAGGCCGAAGACCCAGGTCAATTGGCAGTCGGGGATCGGATTAATGCCCGCAGCTGGCATCAGGCGCGCTCCTCGATCAGCGAAAAGACTTTATCCGTCAGCGCGTTGAAGCTCTCCTTACGACGGTCGCGCGGCCGCGGCAGGTCGACCTTGAGGTCGGCCACCAGGCGCCCCGGGCCGGACGAGAGCACCAGGATCCGGTCGGCGAGCTCAACCGCCTCTTCGATAATATGGGTGACGATGATGATATTGTGGACCGGCATGTCGGCGGCTTGCCAGATATCGAGCAACTCCTCGCGCAGCGTGATCGCGGTCAGGGCGTCGAGCGCCGAGAACGGCTCGTCCATCAGCAGCACCCGCGGTTCGACGGCGAGCGCGCGAGCCAGGCCGACGCGCTGCTTCATACCACCGGAAAGCTCGCGCGGATAGGCCTCTTCGAAGCCGTCGAGGCCAACCTTGTCGATATAAACGCTCGCGCGCTTTTCGCGTTCGGCCGGCGGCAGGCCGCGCGCCTCGAGGCCGATCTCGATATTGGCCTTGACCGACAGCCACGGCATCAGGGCGAACGACTGGAAGACCAGCGCGCATTCGAGATTGATCGCGTCGACTTGCCGGCCCTTGTAGAGCACCTGTCCGGCGGTCGGCTGCATCAGCCCGTTCACGATGCGCAGCATGGTTGATTTGCCACAGCCCGAGGGACCGACGACCGCGACCATCTCGCCCTCTTCGACGGTGAAGGAGAGATCCTCGAGGACGCGCAGATTACCCTTGGCGTGAGGAAAGCTTTTGCAGATGCCTTTAAGTTCGAGCAGGGCCATGGGTCAGGCTGGTCCGGTTCACGCATAGTGTCCAGATATCCCCCTTTTAGTAGTCTATCCGGTAGCGATCGGTGGCGATATTGTACAGCCGCCGCCACATCAGGCGGTTCAATACTATTACGACCAATACCATCGAGAGCAAAGTCAGCAGGATCATCAGGCCGTTGCCGGTCTGGTAGGTCGCGTCGTCGAGCATCGCGCCCAGCCCGAAGACCTTGTAGGTCGTAGCGCGGTAGACGAAATACTCCGACAGGATCAGCGCGTTCCAGCCGCCGCCCCACGCCGTGATACTGCCGGTAAGCAGCGACGGCAGGAGCGCCGGAAGGGTCAGGGTGCGCCAGGTCGCCATCCGGCTCAGGCCGAACGATCGCGCCGCTTCCTTGAGATCCTCGGGAATCTGGCTGACGCCCGCCAACAGGTTGAACAGCACGTACCATTGCATGCCGGTCAGGATCAGCAGGATCGAGGCGAGGTTCATGCCCCCGGTCAGGCGAATCATGAACATCACGATCGCCGGAAACAGCGCCGTCGCCGGCATCGAGCCTAAAATCTCGGCGATCGGCGCCATGCGGCGCGCGAAGATCTGACTCTCGCTCGCCGCGATCGCGCACGGTATCGTCCAGGCCAGCGTAATCAGGTAGGCCGCGATCATGCGCAGCATCGAGGCGCCGGTGGCCAGCGGAATCTGCCTGACCGCCGCCGGCCACGGTTGCAGCAGCGTGCGGATGAGCGCACCCGTGCCCTTGATCGCGCCATAGGCGGCGAAGAAAAACAGCAGCGCCATCAGGCCGACGCGCACGATGCGCCAGCCGCGCCGCAGGGCCGGATGTTCCGCGGCATTGAACGGCCGGGTGGTCGCGAGCGCGCTATGGATCGCGCGCAGGATCGGGCGAAACGCCGCGCGCACCGTCCGCAGGATCACGGGACCGACGGCACCCAGCGCGCCGAGCATCCCGATCGCGACGGGCGGCGGCGCGCTGCTCGCGGCAAATTCGTAGCGGAATTTCTCCGCCCAAATCGAGAGCGGTTGCCAGACGATCACGTCCATCAGGATGATGATCGCCAGCAGCGTCAGCAGTCCCGCGACCTGTTCGCCGGTGCGGCCCTTTTCGGCCGCCGTCATCAGGTAGCTGCCGAGGCCCGGCAACTCGTAATGCGCCGGGCCGACGGCGATAATCTCGCAGGCGATCAGGTAGTACCATCCTGCTACCCACGACAGGATCGAATTGTAGACCAGCTTGGGCACGCAAGCCGGCAGTAGCAGGCGCTTGAGCCTGAGCCATCCGGTGGCACCAAAGGCGTCAAGCGCCTCGAGCGAATCGTTGGGCAGCGTGCGCACCGATTCGTAGACCCCCAGCGCCATGTTCCATGCCTGGCTGGTGAAGATCAGAAAGACCGCCGCCATCTCGACCCCAAAGCGGCTGCCGTGAGCGAGCGCGACGAAAAAGAAGATCGCGGCGGGAAAAAACCCGACCACCGGCACCGACTGCGCGATATCGATCGCCGGGATCAACACGCGCTCCCACATCGCGCCGCGCGCCGCGAGCAGGCCGTAAACCAGTGAAAAGGCCAGCGCGAGGATGTACGCCGCCGTCATCCGCGAGAACGAACAGAACGCATAGTAGGGTAGCTGGCGGGCCGATACGTACAGGCGCGGGGCATGCAGATGCAGGCCGCCGCCGCCGCGCCGGTAGGCGAAGAACAGCGCCAGCACGATCGCGACCGCCAGCATCGAGAGGATCACGCTGTTCGCGCGCCGGGTATCGGTCTTATTCATCGCCATCGGGTTGCGCCGGAATCTTTAAGGATAGCCGTAATGCCACGGCGCTCAAGCCATCGGCGGTCATTTTGGCCGATCGGCCGGTGCAAATTTCTGGTGACCGCAAGATTACCGAACGGATTGTCAGGAAAACTCTGCACAAGTCAGCTGGTCATTCTGAACGGCGTCTGCGACGTGAAGAATCCCGGGATTTTTCGCTGCGCTCAAAATGACCGAGTGGACCTTGCGCAGAGCTTCCCGGGCTGGCCCAATTCGATTCCCTTGCTCGTCCTGACCGCGGTGGCGATGCGCCCGCCGAAGATCGGCCCGGCGCAGATTACGCACGCCGCACAGTTGACAATCGCGATGGCGGCAAATAGCGCTTTCGGACGTGGCGACGGCGCATCAGGATGGCGAAAGCGGGCACGGCGAACGCGGCGCTGAATGGCGGCTCGGGGTCGAACCGGGCGATCCGCCCGCCCATGAACCGGCTCCGGTCGCATCGGCGCGCGATCTGAGCCACGCGCGGCTGACGCGCGCGCTGCATGTCGTCACCGTCGAGCATCTCGGCTGGGCGCTGATCGCGCTCTATACGATCGCGACGCGGCTGGTCGCACTCGGCGCGCGTCCGCTCGACGACGGCGAGGCGCGCAACGCGCTCTATGCGTTCGATCTCACGGGCGGCGCGAGCGGCGCCGGCTATCATCCCGCATCCGCGGGCTGGCTCCATCTGATCACGGCGGGATTTTTCGGCGTGATCGGCGCGAGCGACTGCACCGCACGCATGGTCTTCGCGCTGGCCGGGATAATGCTCGTCGCAACGGCCTTCGCGCTGCGCCCTTACCTCGGACGTGCCGGCGGACTGGCGCTGGGCGCGATGCTCGCGCTGTCGCCGGGGGTGACCTGGTTTTCCCGCGCGAGCGCCCCGGCGACGGCGGCGTCCGCGATGGAGCTGATCACGATCGTGCTTTACCTGGCGCTGACGGCGCGGCCGGCGAAATATCGCGCCGCGCTGCTGGGCGGCGCCGCGGGCCTGATGATGGCGGCCGACCCGTCGGGAATCGCCACGGCGGCGATCTTCCTGGCGGCGCTTGCGATCCTCGGCCTGTACGGGATGGTGACGCGCCGCAACGTCTATCTCGGGGTGCGCGTATGGCTCGATCGCTACGCGCCGCTGCTGGTGACGGTGATCGTCACTGCCGTGGTCTGCTGGTGGGCCTCGCAGATGATGGTGCCGGACGGCTTCGATCCGGCGCGAATCGCGGCGCTGATGCCGAGGCTACCGCATCGCTTGGCGCCGCCGGGATCGATCACCGGATTGCGCGCGCTTGTGCCGCCGCTCGCCTGCGACGATTTTCTCATCGTGATCGCCGCCGCGATCGGGCTTGGCGTGATTGCGGCGATGCGCGTGCGATCGCGCTTTGCCGCATGGTGCGTCCTGTGGATGGCGATGAGCGTGGGCTTCTATTTGCGGACGGCGGCGGCGTCTGGCAATGACCGCGAGCATCTCGAGATACTGGTGCAGATGCTCCTGCCGATGGCGGTCGTCGGTGCGATCGGGCTCAACTGGCTCCATCGGATCGCGGCGTGGCGCCAGATTCGAATCGCGCTGCTGATTCTGGTGCTGTTTACACTCCACGCCACCGCGGTCGCCGACTTCGTGCGCGCGACGCCCGACGCGAGCGAGGCGCCCTGGGCGCGCCACGGCAATCTGTACTGGGGCGCGGATGCGACCACCGATCAGACCCGCACCTTCGGCTATCGCGCGGCGGACGGACTCACGCCGGCGGCGGCGACGGTCCATTTCGACGGTGCAATCGCCGCGCCGATCCATTGGTACCTGCGCAGTCTGCGGCCGGTCGCGACCGCGCAGGCCGCCTCGGTAATTGTCACGCACGCCGCCCCTCCGTCGGATGAGGATTCCGCCGATACGGCGGTCTACCGCTTCGGCGCCGCGGCCACCTGGTCGCCCGATTACGCGACGATCGATTTCAGCCGTGCGCTGCGCTTCTTCCTGACTGGCGCCGTGTGGAGCCCCGTAACCTACGACGAAATCACCCTCGCGATTCGTCGCGCCGGAGGTTCCGCCCCGACCGTGATCCTGACTCCCGGCCAATAGCGCGGGAGCGCGGGCGGCGTCGCGCGGGATCGCGGCGCACGCGATGACGGTCGCGCCCAACCGGCGCGCAACGAGCGCCTGATCGTTGTGCAATAACGTGGCGCCGACGATACGCGAGGCACGGCGGATTCCGCTATTATGGGCGCGCGGCCGCGCCCGGTTGAGCGATTTGCACGGGCTGAGGCGCTTTGCAATAAACATGCGGCGCACCACGGCGGTCTCCCGCGGCGGTCCGCCCCCAGCTTTCCCGTTAGATCAGGAGTCCCCATGCAAGCGATCGCCAACCTGCTCCAGCCCTTGCACCTTCATCCGATCATCGATCACTTCACCGTGGCCTTGATCGTGGTGGGCGTGCTGGTCGATCTGGTGGGGAGCCTGCTCCCGTCGCGCATCTGGATCCGTTACATGGCGGTCAGCCTGATGGTGCTCGGGGCGATCGCCTCCGCGGGCTCCAACCTGACCGGCGGATGGGAAGCCGACCGCATGTGGAAAGACGTTACCGGTCCGGCCAAGGACGTGCTCAAGATACACGCCGAACTGGGCGACTGGCTGCCTTGGGTGTTTCTCGGGCTCGCGCTCTGGCGACTCGGCGTACAGTTCTTCAACTTCATGGCCGGCACGCGGCCGATCTACCTGATGGTCGCCGTGGTCGGTCTTATCGCGGTGCTTTTTCAGGGCTACAAGGGCGGCGAACTGGTCTACGATTACGGCGTCGGCACGGCGCTGATGGCGACGCCGGTGCCGACGATACTGCCGGCGCCCTTGCCGGCCGAGGCCGCCCCAATCCCGACCGTCTCGGTGCCGACGCCGACGCCAACCCCTTACGTAGCCGCGCCGCCGGCCAGTCCGGCGCCGTCACCCGCGACGCCGGTTACTCCGCCGAGCGCCGGTGACGCCTCGCCGGGCGCCTCGGCGAGCGGCACGCCGGAACCCAAGAATTTATAGGCGCGCGTCAGTTCGCGATCGCGATATAGAGCGGCCCGCTGGTCGCGCTCTCGGTCTTGAAGACCACCGGTTTGGTCAGCACGCCAGTGCCCGCAGTGATCGTGAATTGCGTGACGGTGCCGGCGCCCTGATTGGTGACGTAGAGGAAAGTGTCCGTCGGATCGACCGCCAGCCCCGTCGGCAATTTCAGGCTCGGGTCGGTGTACGTTGCCGAGAAAGTCAGAATCCCGGACTGGACCTGAAAGGCCGAGATCGAAGGGGGGGTCGCCTGCTGATTCGCCACGTAGAGGAAGGTGGCGCCAGTCGTCGGCACGAACACCAGCCCGCCCTCGGCTGCGTTCGACGACTGATAGGTGTTGACATAGTTGAGCACGCCGTTGGTGCCCACCGTCAGGAAGTAGACCACGCCAAGTTTGAGGTCGGTCGCGTAAACAAACTGGCCGGTCGGGTCGATTATCATTGGCCCCGGGCTCGGAGAACCGAAGCCCAGAGTGGTCAGAAACGTCGATGTACCGGCCAACAGCGTCCCCGTCGAGGTGATCGGAAAATTGGCCACCGTCCCCTGGGCCTCATCGGTCACGTACAGGAACGAAGCCGTCGCCACCGCGCCGCTCGGATTGGTCAGCAGCGACGACAAAAAGGCACTGCCGTTAGCCGTTAGCACGCCAGTGGTCGAATCGATCGTGTAGGGCGAAATCGTACCGGCGCTGAAGTTGGTGGTGAAAGCAAAGGTCGCCGTCGGACTGACCGCGATCCATTGCGGCGAGGTGCCGGCCGGGATCGTGCCGATCGAGGCCAACAGGCCGTTGCTCAGGTCGATCTTGTACTGGCGGACGTTGCTGTCGGTGGAATTGGCCACGTAAATGAAACGTGCGCCGGGGCCGTTCGTGATGCCGATCGGCCCGTTCACCGATCCCGCGCCGACCGAACCCGCGAGCGTGAGCGCGCCGGTCGTGAGATTGCGCTTGAACTCCGCCACTTTGCCGTCGGCGGTATTCGAGGTGTAGAGGAAATGGCCGGTGGTCGGCGACGGCGACCCGGTTGGCGTGGCGGTCGTCGAATTGGTGGCCGCCGGAAAAATCGATCGGCCGCACGCCCCGCCGGTCAGCACCACGCCCACGGCGATCGCGGCAAGCGCCGGCGCCAGCTTCAATACACCTGCTATTCGCATTGCATTCCCGTCGCCGTCCGCATCACGCACGGCGCCCCCATCTCCCGCTACGGACGGTTATAGCTAATCGCGGAACTCATCTTACACGATTGGCGCCGACTGAGAATCGCCGCGTATGCTTGACAGCGGGCGCCCGGCCGTGGCGTGCTGGCGGCGATACGCACCGGCGGCGATCACGCGTGGCCGGCCAGCACAAACTCCACGGCGGCATCACGGGAGAGATCATCATGGCGAAAATCGATTTCGACAAAATTCCGAAATTTTCCGAGCTTCCGATCAAAAAAGGCGCTCCGGCCGATTCCAACTGGGGCGTCTTCGGCGACGACGACGAGGTCGGATGCGTCAACTTCCTGACCCCGGAGGGGATCGTCGAGGCCGCCAAACTGGTCAGCCGCGGCAAGGTCTTTCGCCTCGACACGCCGATCAATTACGCCAACCCGCCGCTGTTCGAGCGCCAGCCCGTCGACCACCTCAAGAAGAGTTTCGAGAGCTACGGCCTGCTCGGCTTCGACGACGTGCTCAACGGTTATAACACGCAGGAAGGCAGCCAGTGGGACGGCCTCGGCCACGTTGGCAATCTGGCCGCGCAGTCCTATTACAACGGGGTCAAGAACGACGCGATCAAGTCGACCAACAAGCTCGGCATCCACAACTGGGCCGACCGCTTTATCGGCCGCGGCGTGCTGATCGACGCCTTTCGCTATCGCGCCGAGCAGGGCCGCCCGGTCAATCCGCTGACCGACGAACGCTACAGCCTCGCCGACCTGCAAGCCGCGCTCAAAGCGCAAGGCACCACGCTCAAGCCCGGCTCGATCCTGCTGGTGCGCACCGGCTGGATGCAGGCCTATCTGGCCGCGCCGGCCGCCGCCAAGGCCGCGATGGCGCCGATGGACAAGCTCAAGGCCTGCGGCATCGACGACAGCCGCGAGATGGTCGCATGGCTGTGGGATAGCCGCGTCGCCGCGATCGGCACCGATTGTCCGGCCGTCGAACCGTGGCCGTGGGACTTCAAGAACGACGGCGCGCTGCACTACCGTACGCTCTCGCTGCTCGGCCTGCCGCTCGGCGAGCAGTTCGTGCTCGACCCGCTGGCGGCGGATTGCGCGGGCGACGGACGCTTCGAGTTCATGATGGTCTCGGTGCCGCTGCATCTGCGCGGCGGCATCGCGTCGCCGCCCAACGCGGTCGCGATCAAATAGCGCGGGCGGATGCGTACGCGTTCGGTTTCGCGTGAGCGTCGGTCGCCCGCCGGGAGGCGAAATGTTTATGCGATTAACCTATATTTAGATGGCATCGGAGTGGGACGCTGCGAAGAACGCTGCGAACTTAGCCAAACACGGAATCGACCTCGCGGACGCGATCCGGATCTTCGATGGGCCGGTTTTGCAGAAAGCCGACTAACGCCATCAATATGGCGAGATCCGCATCATCGCCGTCGGTATCGTCGATGACCGTGAACTAGCGGTGGTCTATACCATGCGCGGCGGGCGCCGCAGGATCATTTCGGCGAGGAGAGCACCCAGCCGTGAACGCAAAGCGTATCGTGACGCGCACCCCAGGTAGCCGCCGGCGCGGCAAGACCGATTGGGCGCAGGTCGACGCCCTTACCGACCTTGAGATCGAGAACGCCGCCAAGTCTGACCCGGACGCGGCGCCGATTCTCGATAAGGAATGGTTTCGGACCGCCAAGCTGGTCCAGCCGGATCGAAAGGTAACGATCGCACGGCGGACGGCACGAATTACGCCGCGCTAGAGCTTGCGGGCGATCACGCCGAGCGCCGTTTCGACACCGGCCGCCATCAGCTCGATCGTCATGCTCGCCGCCGCGCGATGGCCCACGGCCTGCGCCGCCGTGTACGGCAAGTGGATAAATCCGCACGGCACGCGCGGCCGCCGGCGCAGCGTATGCAGCGCGGTGTACATGACCGTGTTGCAGACGTAGATGCCGGCGCTCAGCGACTGCTCGGCGGGAATTCCGTGGCGCCTGAGCGCAAGCGCGATCGCGTCGATCGGGAGCCGCGCGAAGTAGCCGTCGGGTGCGCCGGCCGCGACCGGACGGGCCCGCACGCCGCCAGTATTTTCGCGCGCCGCGCGTTCGTCGGCCAGATTAATCGCGACCTTTTCGATCGCGAGCGCCGGGCGCCCGCCGGCCTGCCCGAGCCCGATCACCGCCGCCGGACGCAGCGCCTCGATCGCCTCTGCGATCATCCGCGACGCGCGCCGGCATGCGACCGGCAGGCGCATCGCGGCGACCGTCGCGCCGCCGAACTCGCGGCCGTCGAGCAGCCGCGCGACTTCCCACGACGGATTGACGCGCTCGCCGCCGAACGGCGCGAAGCCGGTCAGCAGGATCTGCCGCTCCATCAGGCGCGCGTGGCGCCGGGGCGCACCGGATGGTCGATCGGCAGCTCGTCGCGATTACCCCATTCGCCCCACGATCCCAGGTAATTGCGCACCCGCGCGTAGCCGGCGAGCCTAAGCGCGACCCAGGCGTTGGCCGATCGATAGCCGCCCTGGCAATACGGCACGACCTCGTTTTGCGGGTCGAGCCCGAGCGCGACGAATTCGGCGCGCAGTTGCGCGGCCGGCTTGAAGCGCCCATCGGGCGTCTGGTTGTGCGTCCAGTCGCGATGGATCGCGCCGGCGATCGCGCCGCCGCGCCGCGCGCGGATACGCTCGCCGAAATACTCCTCGTCACTGCGCACGTCGAAGATCTGCATATCCGGCCGGCCCAGCCGCTCGACGATATACGGATAGCCCGCGATCGCCTCCTCGCGCGGCGCGGCCTTGAATTGCGCGTAGGCGTGCGCGGCAGCCGCGGTCGTCAGTTGCGCGCCGCCGGCGCATTTCAGGCCGCCATCGAGTATCCGCACGGCCGGATGGCCGGCGTATGCGAGCATCCAGGCGGCGCGCGGCGCACGCATCCCGGAGTCGTTTTCATAAAACACCACGGTCGCGCCGGGGACGACGCCGAGCGCCGAAAAAATCCATTCGAGCTGCCCGCGAAACTCGCGCAGACCGGCCTCGCCAGTATCGCTGTGATGAAACGGAAAGGGGTCGAAATGGCGCGCGCCCGCCAGATGCCCGGCCCAGTAGTCGGCCGGCGCGCGCGTATCGATCAGGATTAGCGCCGGGTCGCCGCGATGCTGCCCCAGCCATTGCGCGTCGACCAGAAATTCCGCTGCCTGTGTGTCGCGATCCATCTCGCCTCCGGCGCCGGAAAATTGTGCGCGCGGCGCGTCCGCGCAATCTAGCGATCGGCGGCGCTGCCGACCGCTTCGCTAATAGAGCGAAATCCGTCGCGTGCGAGCAAGTCCACCAGCCCGCGCTTGATCGCGCGCACCAGCCCCGGCCCGCCGTAGACCATTGCGGTGTAGAACTCGATCAGGCTCGCGCCCGCGCAGATATGACCGTACGCATCGTCGGCATTGGCGACGCCGCCGACCCCGATAATCGGGATGCCCCCGTGAGTATCGTGGTAGACGCGCGCGATCGTTTTGCGCGCCAGTGCGCGCATCGGCGCACCGCTCAGTCCACCCGCCAGCGCCGACGGCACGCCCAGCTCGTCGCGCTTGAGCGTGGTGTTGGTGGCGACAATCCCGTCGATCGCGAGATCAATCGCGGCGGCGCAGATTTCGCGCAGATGGCGCGGTTCGAGGTCGGGCGCGATCTTGATCAGGATTGGCGTGCGCGGCACGTCCGGCGCGGCGGCGCCGCGCACCGCCTCGACCACCGCGCGCATCCGCTCGGGCGCCTGCCATTCGCGCAGCCCCGGCGTATTCGGCGACGAGAGATTGACGACGACGAAATCGGCCAGCGGCGCAAGCCGGCGCGCGAGCATCGCGTAATCCGCGGCGACCCGTTCGGCCGGCGTGTCCTTGTTGGGACCGAAGTTGAGTCCGATCCGCATCGCCGGCCGCCGGCCGCCGAGCTTGGCGAGCCGCGCGCCCGCCACCTCCATGCCCTGGCCGGGAAAGCCGAGCCGGTTAATCAGCGCGCGATGTTCCGGCAGGCGCCACATCCGCGGGCGCAGATTTCCCGGCTGCGGTCGCGGCGTGATCGTGCCGAGTTCGGCAAAGCCGAAGCCGATCGCGTTCCATCCGGCGATCGCGCGCGCGTCCTTGTCGACGCCCGCCGCCAGCCCGATCGGATTGGCGAAGCTAACGCCAAAGACCGTCGTCGCGAGTTGCGGCGCGTCGGCCGCGCGTCCAAGCGGCGGCATCAGGCTCAAGGCCGTGATCGTCAATCGATGCGCCGCTTCGGCATCGAGCCGGAAGAGTAGCGGCCGCAGGAGGCGCGCGTAGAAATTTTGCCCCGATGGTGGCATCGCGAAGGGCATCTTGCAGTGCGCGCACGTCCCGCGCAATCCGCCTCGCCGCCGCGATGATGGCAGAGCTTAGAAATGCCCGGCTTCATCAATTCCGATGCGTCGGTTGAACGCCGACCATAGTTGAGAAATCTCAGAGTTTGATACGATCGGTGGTATCCTCTGCCGACGCCGGGTAAATAGTGTCTAATCATTTTGACGAGGCCCGACGAAACATGGACCTAGCTTCATGATCAATCAGGCGACGATGCAGGTGAAGCTGATCGATTACGCGCGTGCGCCGATCGAGAAACTCTACGCCGCCTTTCGCACCTGCTACTCCGCCGATACGCCGGCCGAGACCTGGGAGAAAATCGAGGCCGGCAAGATCAGCCGCGAGACGATTCGCGACTTCATCGGCGAGCGGCTCAAGACCGGCCATTCGTCACCGCTCGAACAGGTGGTCTTCTGGTTCGGCATCTCGGGCGTCTCGCGCTCGCTGTCGCATCAGCTCGTGCGCCATCGCGTGGGCATCAGCTTCGAGCAGCAGAGCCAACGCTACGTCCGCTTCAAGCAGGACAAGCTGGCCTTCGTGATGCCGGAATCGTGGAGCCGCGCCGGCCTCGACGCGGAGTTCGGCGAGCTGCTCGCGCATACCTCCGCGCTCTACGCGCGCGCGCTCAAAGCCGGTATCCCGGCCGAGGATGCGCGCTTCGTACTGCCCAACGCGGCGCCGACCAATTTCCACGTAATGGTGAATTTCGCCGAGATGCTGCACATCTGCGATTTGCGCCTGTGCGTGCGCGCGCAATGGGAGATTCGCCGGATGGTCGCGCTGATGCGCGCCGAAATCAAAAAAGTGCTGCCCGAGATCGCCGTCTTTCTGCAGCCCAAATGCGGCGAGAACCGGATGGGCTATTGCGACGAGTCGCTCGACGAATGGCGCAAATGTCCGCTGGCCCGCGTGCGTCCGCATAAGTCGGTGCTGTTCGAATTGTACGATCGCTACGGCAGCCGCAAGGCCCGCGCGCTCGGCGACGAGGAGTTTCGCGCGGTCGAGGAGAAAGAGCAGTTGTAGCGCGCCCTATCGCCGTGGCAGTCGTGCGGCGCGGCGCGCAGCGGAGCGAACTGCGGGCATCGGCGCAAGCGGCACGCGCAAGGAAATACACTAATCCGCCCTTGCGCGGCCGGTAACCGTATGCGACTACCAATCAAGGGCTGTCTTAACGGGCCCGCACGACCATGGCACTGATCGAACCAACCACTCCCGGAGCCGGCGACAAACGGCCCATCGATCCGTGCGCGCGCTGCGGCCATGAAGAGGGCGTGTGGAGCGTGCCGTGGCCCGATCAGCCGGCCGACGCTTTCTATCTGCTCTGCGGGCGCTGCCTGTGGCGCCGCTTCCACGACGTGCCGCGCGGTGCGGTGCGCCGCGAGCTGGTGCGCAAGGTCTTCGCGCAGCGCATCTTCGGCCGTCATTCTGCCTGACCGTCACGCCCGGGGCGTGACGCCCTTGACCCACCCGGCGCCTAGCGCCGTTACGCATCCAGATGGAGCGCGCGCTCAAGATCGATGGCGGCGGAGCGGTCGCGCTGAGCACGATCCAGGCCGCGATGCGCGGCTGCATGCGATGCCCGGCGCTGGTGCGCTCGCGATCGTGCGTGGTGCCGGGTGACGGGGCCGCGCCGGCGGCGATCGCGTTCGTCGGCATCGCGCCGGGCCGGCTCGGCGGCGATCGCACGGGACTGCCGTTTACGGGCGATCGATCGGGCGAGGTACTGCGCCGGATGATCGACCGCGCCGCGCTCGGCCCGGTCTTCGTTACCAACCTGGTGCGCTGTAATCCGCGCGACGCCGGCGGCCGCAACCGCGATCCGAGTCCGCGTGAAATCGCCAACTGCCGCGGCCACCTCGACGCGGAACTGGCCCTCGTGCGGCCGCGCATCGTGGTCTGCCTCGGCCGTCTCGCCTGGCGCGAGTTGGCCGGCCGTGACGCGCCGTTCGATCCGCGCCGGCCCAAATCCGTTAGCGCGGGCGGGATGCGGCTCTTTCCGATGTACCATCCGGCATACGTGGTGCGCGGCGCCTGCACCGAGCGAGCCTACGCCCGCAGCTTCGCGCGCCTGGAGCATCTGCTAATCGAAATCGCCCGCGCGCCCGATTGACGCGGCGGCGGCGGCCCGCAATGCTCGTCGGCAGTGGACGTCACGCAGGAATTTGTCGCCGACGGGCTGCGCCGCGCGCATTACATCACCAACGAGCGGGTCGAGACGGCGGTGTTTCTGGCGCTCGCGCTCGACCAGCCGCTGCTCATCGAGGGTCCCGCCGGCGCGGGCAAGACGGAAGTCGCCAAGGTTCTGGCCGCGATGCTGCATACCGACCTGATCCGCCTGCAATGCTACGAGGGTCTCGACGAGGCGCGCGCGCTCTACGAATGGAATTATCAGAAGCAGCTTTTGCGCCTGCAGGCCGACGAGCACAATGGACTCGGCTGGGACGAGCTGTCGACACATTTGTTTTCACGCGAGTACCTGCTCGAACGGCCACTGCTCAAGGCGATCTCGGCGCCGCGCAAGGTCGTGCTGCTGATCGACGAGATCG
>DATLRA010000040.1:0-39801 GCA_035534935.1 Binataceae bacterium (SeqCode) | reverse complement strand
ACGCGCTGGCCGCGCCGATGATCGCCGACGCCGGGCTGGCGATGGCGACGCTGGCGACGCCGATTAGCGACGCCGGCGAGTGGGCGGATCGCAACAAGGTCAAGGTGGTATGCGACGCGCGTGGCGACGCGCTGTATTTCTCGCGTAGCCCGATACCGTGCGAGCGCGACGGCGGCGGGGTCCCCGCGGCGGCGCTGCGCCATATCGGGGTGTACGGCTACCGGCGCGATTTTTTGCTCAGGTTCGCGGCGCTCGAGCCGGGCGTGCTCGAACAGATCGAAAAGCTCGAACAGTTGCGCGCGCTCGAGCGCGGCTACCGGATCCGGGTGGTGCGATCGCTGGCGCCGTCGCTCGAGGTGGATACGCCCGCCGATCTGGCGCGGGCCAATCGGGCGGCCGCGACGGAAATTCAGCCGAGGGAGGCAAGGTAGCGTGGAACGGGCCAAGACCAAGTTTATATTCGTCAGCGGCGGCGTGGTTTCATCGCTCGGCAAGGGGCTCGCGGCGGCGTCGCTGGGCGCGCTGCTCGAGGCCCGCGGCTTGAACGTCACGCTGCTCAAGATGGATCCGTATATCAACATCGACCCGGGCACGATGAGCCCGCTACAGCATGGCGAGGTCTTCGTCACCGACGACGGCGCGGAGACCGATCTCGACCTGGGCCATTACGAGCGCTTCGTGCAGACCACGATGAGCAAGCGCAACAACTGCACGACCGGCCAGATCTACGATTCGGTGATCCAGAAGGAGCGCCACGGCGATTACCTGGGCGCGACGGTGCAGGTGATTCCGCATATCACGGACGAGATCAAGCGCCGGATTGAGCTTGCGGCGCAGGGCAGCGACCTCTGCATCGTCGAGGTCGGCGGCACGGTGGGCGATATCGAGAGCCTGCCGTTCCTGGAGGCGGTGCGGCAGTTCCGCTGGGATCTCGGGCGCGAGAACGTGCTCTACGTCCATCTGACGCTGGTGCCGTTTATCCCGGCGGCCGGCGAGCTCAAGACCAAGCCAACGCAGCATAGCGTCAAGGAATTGACCGGCCTGGGGATCCAGCCGGATATCCTGCTGTGCCGCTGCGACCGGCCGCTGGAAAAAAAGTTCAAGGCCAAGATCGCGCATTTCTGCAACGTCGAAGAGAATTGCGTGATCGCGGCGCAGGACGTCGAGACGATTTACGAAGTGCCGATCAAGTTCCACGAAGAGGGCTTCGATCAGCGGGTGGTCGAAAAGCTCAATATCTGGACCGGCGAGCCGAACCTGGGGAAATGGCGCCGGCTGGTCAAAACCGCGCAGAATCCCAAGGTCACAATCAATATCGCGGTGGTCGGCAAGTACGTGAACCTGGTCGATTCGTACAAAAGCCTGCATGAGGCGATCGCGCATGGCGCAATCGCCAACGAGGCGCGCGTGCAGATCGATTACGTTGACGCCGAAGAGCTCGAAAAGGGCGACCCGGCCAAGCGCCTCGGCAATGCCCACGCGATTATCGTTCCGGGCGGCTTCGGCGAGCGCGGGATCGAGGGCAAGATTCGCGCGGTGCGC
Source organism: Binataceae bacterium (SeqCode) (assembly GCA_035534935.1). GTDB lineage: Bacteria > Desulfobacterota > Binatia > Binatales > Binataceae > JADMIL01. The sequence goes on along the minus strand of DATLRA010000040.1, from coordinate 38,259 downwards.
TTCGCGCGCGAGAACGCCGTGCCGATCCTGGGCATCTGCCTGGGCTTGCAGGTGATGGTGATCGAGTACGCGCGCGCGGTGCTCGGGCTCAAGCGCGCCAACTCGCAGGAGTTCGACGAGGCTACGCCAGACGCCGTGATCCACATGATGGAGCAGCAGAAGGACGTCGCCGACAAAGGCGGCACGATGCGCCTGGGTGCGTACCCGTGCGCAATCAAGAAGGGATCGATGGCGGCCGGGCTGTATCGGCGCACACGAATCTCCGAGCGCCATCGCCATCGCTACGAGGTCAACAACAAATATCGCGCGGCGCTCGAGGCGGCCGGCTTCAAGGCCACCGGAGTCTCGCCCGACACCTCGCCCGACGAGACGCTGGTCGAGATCATGGAGCTGCCGACGCATCCGTGGTTCCTGGGCTGCCAGTTTCATCCGGAGCTCAAGTCGCGTCCGCTCGACGCCCATCCGCTGTTCCGCGGACTGATTCGCGCGGCGGTGCAGCGGCGGGCCAATCAGGCGCCCGCGCGATCGTCGAAGGTGCGTGAGTTGCGCACCGCGTCATGAATGGGTCGCGCGGCGCGGCGGGGGCGCCCGCGGTCGCGCCGGTGGCGGCGGGCGGCGTGGTCTTTGGCGGCCCGCAATTCGTCGCAATCGCCGGCCCATGCGTGATCGAGAGTGCGGACGCGTGCCTCGCTCACGCCGAAAAGATCGCCGCGATCGCGCGCGCGACCGGCGTGCCGATCGTCTTCAAGTCGTCCTTCGACAAGGCCAACCGGACCAGCCACGGCTCGTTCCGCGGACCCGGCCTGGAGGCCGGCCTGCGTATCCTGGAGCGCGTCAAGCGCGCCACCGGGATGGCCGTGCTGACGGATATCCACGCGCCGGAGCAGGCGGCTCCGGCGGCCGAAGTCGTCGATATTCTGCAAATCCCGGCTCTGCTCTCGCGCCAGACCGACCTGGTGGTGGCGGCGGCGCGCACGGGCGCGGCGGTCAATCTCAAGAAGGGACAGTTCCTGGCGCCGTGGGATATGCGCGCGGTGGTGGCCAAGGCGGCCGCGGCCGGCAACCGGCGGCTGATCGTCACCGAGCGCGGCTTTTCCTTTGGCTACAACAACCTGGTCTCGGACCTGCGCGCGCTCGTCATCATGCGCGGCTTCGGCTATCCGGTGGTCTTCGACGCGACCCATTCGGTGCAGTTGCCCGGGGCCGGCGGCGAGCGCTCAGGCGGCCAGCGCGAGTTCGTCGCGCCGCTGGCGCGGGCCGCGGCGGCGGTCGGGGTGGACGCGGTCTTCATGGAGGTCCATGAGGATCCCGACCACGCGCTGAGCGACGGGCCAAATTCATTTCCGTTGGCGCGGATGGCGGCGCTGCTCGAGGACTTAAAGCGTATCGACGAACTGGTCCGCTCCCGCGCCGAACGCGCCTGACGCGCGCCGCTTCTCCCGCGCCTTCGCCCACCGTCTCCAGATTGCGCAAGCCCGCGACATTGCGGAAGCGCCGCCCACGGGCATATCGTCTAGCGATGCGGTGGAGGCTCATGGCGACGGCGCGCCAGGTTGTTCGGGCAGATGCGGCAGACGCGGATTAGCAGGAAAATGGCGCGGGCCAGATCGCAGCGAATCAGGGTTTCGCGATGAGTCCCCGGCGGATCGCCAAGGTGCTGGGTCTGATTGGCGGCGTTGCGATCGGCGCGATTGTGATCGTCACGGTCTGGGTCGTCAGGCATCGCACGACCGAGCAGACGCTGGTCAGTGCGGCGGGCCTGCTGCCGACCGCGCTGCTTCATGCGCGAAATTTCCATTGGACGCAGATGAAGGGTGGCGAGAGCCAATGGGTGCTCACGGCCAAGGACGCCAGCTATTCGGCCGACAAGACCACGATTGCGCTGACCGACGCGCGCGTCGCGATGATCGCCAAGGATGGCAAGCAGACCAGCCTCGCGGCGCCAACCGCGTCGCTGTCGCTCGATGGCAACCATGTTAATCGTGCGCAGCTTAACGGCGGGGTCGTGGTTCATTACGGGGATTACGTATTGACCACCGACCGGGCGGTGTTCAAGCCCGACGAGGATCGAATCGATGCGCCGGGTGCGGTGAAGATCGAAGGGCAGGGGCTGACCGTCACCGGCACCGGCATGACGGGCCATCCCAAGGCGGAGATATTTGAATTGCTCAAGGAAGTGAGCACACAGATCGTGCCGGCTAACCAAGCAGGCGCGGCAAAGGTTTCCTGAACCGATGAAGTGGTCGGCTAAACTTGCGAAGTCCATGGAGCAAGCCCATCCGGTGCGGATCACCAGGCTTTTGAAGATCGTAAAAATCAGGCTGAGCGCGGCCTGTGCCGCAATTGCAATGGCGCTGCTGGCGTCGATGCCGGCGTCACCGCTGGGGGCCCAGGTGACCGCTCCGGCGGCCGTCCCGAGCGGGGTGCCAGCCGATACGGCGCCACCGAGCGGCGAGGTTACCGCGCCGTCGACTATCGGCCGCGATAACGGCGGAGCCGCGCCCGCGGACTCGCGGATGGCGCCCGCGCTGACGATCGCGACGCCGCCCGACACGGCGGCGACGACGCTGCCGCCGGCCCAGCCGGTATCCGGTACGACCCATCGCCATCTCAAGACCGCGTCGGTCGAGAAGACGGGGGCAACCGATGACGCGGGCCCGGGGGCGCCCGGCGGATCCCCGTTCGCGGGCTTTGGCGGCGCATCCAACCATGGCCCAATTAACATTCATTCGGACACCCTTAACCTCGATTACAAGGGCAATACGGTCCTCTTCGTCGGTCATGTGCACGCTGTGCAATCGGGCAGCGAGCTGGATTCCGACTCGCTCCGGGTCATGTACGGCAAGGACTTTCACGAAGTCCAGAAGATGTTCGCCAATGGCAACGTGCGCATGAGCCAGGGCGAACGCTGGGCGACCGGCGACCACGCGGTGCTCGACCAGGCGGTGCATACGGTGGTGTTGACCGGCAGCCCGGTGGTGCATGACGGCAAGGATCAGATCGCCGGGACCAAGATCACGGTGCATCTCGACAGCGGCATGAGCGATGTGGTCGATCCCAAGGCCGTGATCTTCCCTCGCGACGCGAAAAGCCGAGATAATGGTGGTGGGGCGGCCGACCGTACCCAGTCGGCGGGCAGCGCGGAGTAGATGGCGCTCGAAATTAAACTTGGACAGGACCTGCGGCTTCGCCAGCAACTGGTGATGACGCCGCAGTTGCAGCAGGCGATCAAGATCCTGCAACTGTCGCTGCCCGATCTCGAAGCCGTCGTGCAAAGCGAGCTCGACGCCAATCCGATGCTCGAGCCGCTCGACCAGAGCGTCGCCGAAGCGGCCGCCAACCAGGAGTCCGACGAGCCCAGCGAAGCGCCGACCGACGCCGACCGGCTCGAGTCCGACTCCGGCGCCGAGAGCAACGGCGAGACCGAATGGGAGCCGAGCACCACCGAGGATCGCGCGCCCGAGATGATTTCGACCGAGGCGCCCGACGCGACGGTCGAACTGCGTGAGCTCAACCAGCTCGACAAGCTCGACTGGCGCGAATATCTCGACAACTACTCGAACAACTGGCAGGACAGCGAAGCGCCCGATCGCGACGACGAGCATCGCCAGACGATCGAGAACACGCTGACCCGCAAGACCTCGCTCGAGGACCATCTCATTTGGCAGCTCAGGCTGTCGAATTTGGAAGCTGGCGATCAGCGCATCGGCGCAATGATCATTTACAGCCTCAACGACGACGGCTACCTCGAGACCCCGATCGAGGAGTTGGCCGCGCAGCTCGAATGCGACGTGGCCTGCGTCGAGCGCGCGCTGGCGCGCGTCCAGCGGCTCGATCCGCCCGGCGTCGCGGCGCGCAATCTGCGCGAATGCCTGTACGCGCAGTTGAAGAACCACGGGATGGAGGAATCGCTCGCCGCACGCATCGTGCTGCATCACCTGGACCTGCTCGAAAAGCATCGCTACACCGAGCTGTCGCGCGCGCTCGGCGTGCCGGTCGAGATGATCGGCGAGGCGGCCAAGGTGATAGCACTGCTCGAGCCCAAGCCGGGCCGCGACTACGGCGGGCAGGAGCCCGCCTACATCGTCCCCGACGTGTACATCGAAAAGATTGGCGACGAGCTGATCGTCAAGCTCAACGACGGCGCCGTGCCCAAGCTTAAGGTCGCGAAATACTATCAGCGCGTGCTCAACGACGGCGCCGTGGCGGCCGAGACCAAGGAATACCTGCAGGAGCGGATGCGTTCGGCGCGCTGGCTGGTCAAGTCGATTCAGCAGCGCCAGACCACCATCCTGAAGGTCGGCAACTCGATCGTGAAGTTCCAGCGCGCGTTCTTCGATCACGGCATCAGCCAGCTCAAGCCGCTGGTGCTCAAGGACGTGGCCGAGGATATCGGCATGCACGAATCGACCATCAGCCGCGCCACTGCCAACAAGTACGCGCATACGCCGATGGGGATTTTCGAGCTCAAATTTTTCTTTACTTCCGGGGTCAAGGCGACCGACGGCGAAGACGTGAGCGCCGAGACCGTCAAAGAGAAGATTCGCGCGCTGGTCGCCACCGAAGCGCAGAGCGATCCGCTGTCCGACCAGGCGATCGCCGACCTGCTGCGCACCGACCAGATCAATATCGCCCGCCGTACCGTCGCCAAGTACCGGCAGGCGCTGGCTATCCTGCCCTCGAGCCGCCGCAAGCGGCCGGGCTAGCGCCGCGGCGCGATGTGCGGGTCGTTCAGGGGTCGACCGGAGTGAGTTTTCCGGGAGGAAAAGGAGACGGGTCCATGGCAAATCAAATCGGCGAAAGTAAACGTAATCGCGCGGCCGGACGCAAGGTCGCGCGCGGCGCACGCCAGGCCGCCCTGCCGCCGCCGGGGGTGACCGTCACGTTTCGCCATCTCGAACCGACCGTCGCGCTGCGCACCTACGCCGAGCGCAAGTTCGCCCACGTCGGCCGCTACCTGACGCGCGCCTGCGCGGTACATCTCATCCTCACGGTTGACAAGTACCGGCAGCACGGCGAAGTTATCGTCAAAGCCGGGCGTCTGGCCGTCACCGCGCAGCAGGAGAGCAAGGATCTCTACGCGGTGATCGATCTGCTGGCCGACAAGGTCGGACGCCAATTGAAAAGCCAGCTCGAAAAATCCAAAACCAGGAAGGTACGCGCGAAGTCGACCGGTGAAGTTTTGAGCGCAGCCGAGGAGCGCGCGTTCAAGCCTCGTGTGGGCCGCGCCTGATTCGATGAAGATAACCGAGATTCTGAGTCCGGAGATGATTCTGCCGGACTTAAAGGGCACCACCAAGCCCGCAATTCTGCAAGAGTTGGCCGGATGCCTGGCCGCCCGCTACAAGAACATCGACATCGCCGCGCTGGCCGCCGTGCTGGCCGAGCGCGAGCGCCTGGGATCGACCGCGATCGGCGACGGTATCGCGATTCCCCATGGCAAGGTCCGTGGCGTCGCGAAGATTCTCGGGGTCTTCGGCCGCTGCGCCGCGGGCGTCGATTTCGATTCGCTCGACGGCGGTCCGACCCACCTGTTTTTTCTGCTGGTGGCGCCGGAAGATTCGACCAGCCTGCATTTGAAGGCGCTCGCGCGGGTCTCGCGCCTGTTCAAGGACGGGGTCTTCCGCGAGCACCTGATTGCGGCGTCCGGCGCCGACGAAATCTACCGCCTGATCGTCGAGGAAGACGGCCGCTACTGAGCGTGCGCGCCCCCGGCGCATCGGCGGCAAGCCGGCGCGGGTGGGTGCGCACCGCGGACGTGCTGCGCGCTCGCGTTGCCTGAAAAATGCGCGCATCAGGTTCGGCGCCGGGATACACTGAAAGGCGATGAGCGCGAGCGCAAGTCCGGCGGCGGCGCGGACCCGGCTGGTAATCGTGACCGGCGTGTCGGGTTCGGGGCGGGTCTCCGCGATGCGCGTGCTCGAGGACCTGGGCTTCTATTGCGTCGATAACCTGCCGGTCGCGCTGGCGCCCAACGTGGTCAAACTGGCCAGCGAGCGCGAGCCGCCGATCGCCAATGTCGCGCTGGGCATCGACGCCCGCGAGCGGATCTTCTTCCCCCAATGGCCGCAGGTGCTCGACGATCTCGCGCGCGACGGCTTCAACCCGGAGATCATCTTTCTCGACGCCTCCGACGACGTTCTGGCGCGGCGCTACTCCGAGAGCCGCCGGCCCCATCCGATGGCCGAGACCGGCGCGAGCGTGCCCGACAGTATCCGGCGCGAGCGGCTGGCGCTGGCCGAGATGCGCGAGCGGGCCACGCGGCTCATCGATACCACCACGCTGACCGTCCACGAACTGCGCGAAGTGATGACGGCGGCGGTGATGGGCGTGCGCGGCGGTGCGCAAATGGCGTTGGCGCTGGTCTCGTTCGGCTACAAATACGGCCATCCGGTCGGGCTCGATCTGATGCTCGACGCGCGCTTTATCCCCAACCCGTTTTTCGTCGCCGAGCTGCGTCCGCTCAACGGACTCGACCCGCGCGTGCATGACTACGTGATGGCGCAGGAGCAGGCGCGGCGCTTCATCGATGAAATCGGACGGCTGTTGGAGTTTCTGCTCCCGCTCTATCGGCGCGAGGGCAAGAGCTACCTGACGATTGGCCTCGGATGCACCGGCGGACGCCATCGCTCGCCCGTGCTCGCACGCGAACTGCGCGACTACCTGTCCCGCGCCGGCTTCGCCGCGACGGTGCGCGATCACGACCTCGCGCGCTAGGAAAACTCCGCACAAGTCAGTTTGTCATTCTGAGCGCCGGTCGCCGGTGCGAAGAATCCCGGGATTTTTCGCTGCGCTCAAAATGACAGACTGGGCTTTGCGCAGAACTCCCCCAGTCGAGCCGGTAACGCACGTCGGCGCAGCCCGGATCGAATTGCGCGCGCCGCCGCGGCCTCACGCGGCGCTCAGTTCATGATACTGCCGGCATCGACGTTGAGCGTCTGGCCGGTCATGCCGGCCGACAACTCGCCGACCAGGAACAGCGCGACCCGCGCGACCTCATGCTCGGTGACCATCCGTTGCAACGCCGCGGTCGACGTGAAGCCCTTGCGAATCTGCTCGTACGGCACGCCCATCGCGTCGGCGCGGGCGCGGATCACGCGCTCGATCCGGTCGCCTTCGACCGCGCCGGGGCAGATACAGTTGACCCTCACGCCGGACGCGCCCCATTCGCCGGCCAGCGTCTGCGTGAGTCCGATCATCGCCCATTTCGAGGAAGCATAGGGCGAGCGCAGCGGATAGCCGCGGCGTCCGGCGCCCGACGAGATCATCAGGATATTGCCCGCGCCCTGCTGCGCCATCGTCGGGAGCGCGGCGCGTGAGGCGAGCCACGCGCCGGTCAGGTTGATATCGATGACCTCCTGCCATTCGGCCAGCGACATCTCGGTGGTGGACTTGGTCGGCCCTGCGATTCCGGCGTTGTTGACCAGGATATCGACGCGGCCAAACGCCTTGACGGTCGCGGCGACCATCCGCGCGCAATCGGCCTCCTTGGCCACGTCGGTCGGGATCGTGATGGTCTGCGCGCCGAGCTTTTCGACCGCCGCGCGGGCCTCCGCCAGCGGCCCGGCCGAGCGCGCCGCGAGCGTGATGCGCATCCCCTGGCGCGCGTAGAGCAGCGCGATCTCCTTGCCGATTCCGTAACCGCCGCCGGTGATTATCGCGACCTTATCCTTCAAATCCTGCATTGCCGGAGTCCTCTACAATTTGGCCCGGAAGGCGCAAAGAAGATTTCGAGGCCGAATCTAGTCTGATCGCGCCGCCGATGACAAACGCGCGTCGCATTCACCGCCTGCGCGCGGCCGCCGCGCCGGGATGCGCCTTGTCACAAATTCGGCCGCTCCGTATGATTGAATCTCATCACATGGCTGCCGTAACACCCATACCCGCGCCGCCCCGCAAAACGGCTGGCGGCGAATCGCGATGGATGAATCTGGTCAGGATCGTGCTGATAGCGCTTCTGGTCGGCGGATCGATTTATCTACTCGCCACCCATGCGGAATGGTTCGAGGATCCGCGGCTGGTCAAGGTCGAGGTCCAATCGTGGGGCCTGTGGGGTCCGCTGGCCTATATCGCGCTCTACGCCTTCGGCCCGTCGTTCCTGGTGCCGGGGGCCGTGATGACGCTGGCGGGCGGACTCGCGTTTGGCGCGCTATGGGGCTCCGTATGGTCGCTGATCGGCGCTGAGATGGGCGCGCTGGTGGCCTTTGGCGCGGGCCGTTTTTTGGGCCGCTCGTTCGTCGAGAACGTGATCGGCACGCGCTTTCAGGTGTTGCTCGCCAAGCTGGCGCGCAACGGGTTTTTCATCATCCTGTATCTGCGCATCGTCCCGGTGATTCCCTACAACGCGCTCAACCTGCTGGCCGGCGCCTCGCCGATCGGCTTTCGCGACTACTTCTGGGCGACCACCATCGGCATGATCCCGGGGACTATCCTGTTCGCCGTCCTGGGCGACGCACTATGGCATCCGCGCTCGCCGCGCTTCATCATCGCGCTCGCACTGATCCTGTGCTGCTTTGCGGCCGGCGAGACCTACCGCCGCTGGAAAAAAGTCACCATCGAAGTGTGATTCGGCATCTAATCCGGCGCCGCACATTTATCTGACGCCTATTCCGAGAATCGTTGCGACCAATGCGGTTCGCGCGTAGAACGCTCGAGACCTACTGCCGTGTCCCGGCCCTTTCGTGCGAGGTTGAACCATCACACCCATCGAACCGCTGAGGTGATCGAATCCGTTGGTGCGGATAACATCGCGAATCAAGTCGTAGTCGGCCTTGATCTGGTGGTATAGCGCTTGATCGCCAAGATCGAATTCCGCGATGAGATGACAGAGCGATCGACTCTCAGCTTTACTCTCAAAGATCCGTGCGACAATGAGCATCCGTTGCAATTTCAGATATAGATGGCTGTTTGGAAATTCCTTTGCGGCGACTTCGACGGGGTCAATCATCGTGATCGCCATGGTTTCTTTCACCTTGAATGTGCCATCAGGCATGGCACGCACCGGGACAACCTTAAGCTCCCAGGAGCCAAAATTCGGCGATCGTGAGGAATTAAGCGGAAGTCCGAGATGGCGCTCAATCGTATGGCCGGCCCAGCCTTTATTGATGCGGGTGCCCTTCCAGATTGTGACGCCATGCTTATTGCCCAGACCAACGAGGTCACTCCCGATCAACTTTCCGAGGAGAGCCAAGGCCTCGGATCGGTCCATCGAGAGCTAAGCTTTCGCGAACAGCGATTGCTGTCGCTTCCACGAGACAGGCGCGGACGTCGTGGATATACTTTCAGGTAAATCTTCCCCGGCCATCTCACTCAGCCGGCTGGCCGCGAGCAGGGCATAGGTCTTATTCTGCTCATACCCGACGAAGTGGCGACCCAGCTTCAGCGCTGCCACGCCAGTGGATCCCGATCCTGCGAAAGGGTCCAACACCAGGTCGCCAGGATCAGTCGTGGCGCGAAGGCATCGCGCAATGAGCGCCACGGGTTTCTGCGTCGGGTGCTTTCCAAGTCGCTTCTCTTCATCCGTGGGCGTCGAAAAACGCCAAACATTCTTCATTTGTTTGCCGCCATTTTCCTCCTTCATCAGCTCGTAGTTGAACTTGTGCCGATCCTTCCCACCCTTCTTCGCTTTAGTAGCCCAAAGTAAAATCTCAGTAGAATGGGTAAAGCATCGACAGCCGAGATTTGGCGGCGGGGCGGGCTTTTCCCATACGATATCGTTTAGGATGCGGAATCCGATCTGCTGCATCGCCATACCGACGCTCAGATAGACGTGAAGTGTCCCACTTATCCAAATAGATCCGTTCGGCTTGAGAATTCGAAAGCACTCCCCGAGCCATGTGCGGTTGAACTCGTGATCCAGATCGATGCCACGGCTCCGGTCCCATTCACCCTTATTGACCTTAACCATCCGCCCGGCCACACACGTGATGCCGTCGTTCGAGAGTAGATACGGCGGGTCCGTCCAGATGCAATCGACGCTACCGGGGGGGAGGTTTTGCATGGAGGCTAACGAATCGCCGAGCTGCAGAAAGGACTTGCCTCCTTGGCCCTTCCAGACGGTGCCATCATCTCGCCCGCTGTCGACGCCATTCTCCATTATTGTCCCCCCTCGGTCCCTTTATGATTGACCGCGCCCACGGCGGTTTCAATCACGCTGACCGCAAGAATTGCGATAGGTACGGAGCGCGGGAGCGGCGATCATGTGCCGGTTTGCCAGCTCGACAGGTACTTGCGCTGCTCCTCGGAGAGCGCGTCGATCTTGATCCCCATCGCGGCGAGCTTGAGGCTGGCCACTTCGGTGTCGATCGTCACCGGCACTTCGTTGACCTTGATCGGCAGCACGCCGGAGGTCGCCGTCCACGCCGAGGCGAGCGCCTGGGTGGCGAAGCTCATGTCCATGACCTGCGCGGGATGACCCTCGGCGCAGGCCAGATTGACCAGCCGCCCCTGGCCCAGGATATAGAGCGTGCGGCCGTTGGCGAGCAGGTAGCCGTCGACGTGCTTGGTCACGTTGCGCTCGACCTTTTTGGCCGAGTCGTTGAGATAGGCGATATCGATCTCGACGTCGAAGTGGCCCGAGTTGCAGAGGATCGCGCCGTCCTTCATCAGGCTGAAATGCGACGGGTTGAGCACCGAGCGATCGCCGGTCGCGCTGATGAAGATATCGCCGACCTTGGCCGCCTCAACCATCGGCATCACGCGCAGCCCGTCCATCGCGGCTTCCAGCGCACGCACCGCGTCGACTTCGGTCACGACCACGTCGGCGCCCAGACCGCGCGCGCGCGAGGCGATACCCCGTCCGCACCATCCGTAGCCCGCGACCACCACGATCGATCCCGCGATCAGCACGCCGGTCGCGCGGATAACGCCGTCCATGGTGGACTGTCCGGTGCCGTAGCGGTTGTCGAACAGATGCTTGGTCTGGGCGTCGTTGACCGCGACCACCGGAATCTTGAGCGCGCCGTCGTGCTCCATCGCGCGCAGCCGGATCACGCCGGTGGTGGTCTCCTCCATGCTTGCGCGGACCTCTTTGGCCTGGTCGCGGAACTCGGTATGCAGCAGGCTCACCAGGTCGGCGCCATCGTCCATCGTGATCGTCGGATGGCGCTCGAGGACGGCGCGCAGATGGCTGTAGTAGGTGTCGCGATCCTCGTCATGGATCGCATAGGTAGGAATGCCGTACTCGGCGACCAGGGCGGCGGCCACGTCGTCCTGGGTCGAGAGCGGATTGCTCGCGCAGCAGAAGACCTCCGCGCCGCCGGCCTTGAGCGCGCGCAGCAGGTTGGCGGTCTCGCAGGTGATATGCAGGCAGGCGCCGAGGCGCTGGCCCTTGAGCGGCTGATCCTTGGCGAAGCGCTCGCGGATGATGCGCAGGACCGGCATCTGCCGGTCGGCCCATTCGATACGTTTGCGGCCGGCTGCGGCCAGTCCGAGGTCGCGTACGTCGTGATCATTGCCCTTGGCATTGGGCATAACAGTCCTCCTGAAGGCGCTAATGCCTCCTGATGGTGATAATTTCCGGCCCGTCGAGAAGGGCGTAAGGGCCGCTCGGCGCGCCCCGCGATCCGGATCTATTCGGCGCAGCCCGAAGCAGTGCGGATCGATTCAGCGGCCGCCGGCGCCCAGCGCGCTCTGCAATGCCGCGACCATATCGACCTTTTCCCACGGAAAGAGTCCGTTTTGCGCAGGCCGTCCAAAATGGCCGTAGGCCGCCGTCGCCTGGTAGATCGGACGCTTGAGCTGGAGCGTCTTGATAATCCCGGCGGGCCGGAAATCGAACAGCTCGCGCAGCGTCGACGACAGCTTGTGGTCGGGCAGCACGCCGGTGTCGAAGGTGTCGATCAGGATCGAGACCGGCTCGGCCACCCCGATCGCATAGGCCACCTGGATTTCGCATTTGGTCGCGAGTCCCGCGGCGACCACGTTCTTGGCGACGTAGCGCGCCATGTAGCAGGCCGAGCGGTCGACCTTGCTGGGATCCTTGCCCGAGAAGGCGCCGCCGCCGTGGCGTCCGTAGCCGCCGTAGGTGTCGACGATAATCTTGCGCCCGGTCAAGCCGCAGTCGCCATGCGGTCCGCCGACGATAAAGCTGCCGGTCGGGTTGACGTGGATGGTCGTCGCCTTGTCCATGTACTGGGCGGGAATCGTCGGCTTGATCAGCAGCTCGATGATCGCCTCGCGAATCGTCGCATGGGTTGCCGCCGGACTATGCTGGGTCGAGACGACGATGGTATCGACGCCCACCGGGCGGCCGTCGACGTAGCGCACCGTGACCTGGCTCTTGCCGTCGGGGCGCAGGAAGTCGAGCTTCTTTTCCTTGCGCAGGCGCGTCAGATTCTCCATCAGGCGATGGGCCAGCGCGATCGGCAGCGGCATCACCTCGGGCGTCTCGTTGCAGGCGAAGCCGAACATCAGGCCCTGGTCGCCGGCGCCCTGCTCCTTGAACAGCCCCTGGCCCTCGGTGACGCCCTGCGAGATATCGGGCGATTGCGGCTCGATCGCGGTGAGCACGGCGCACATATTGCCGTTGAAGCCGACTTCGTCGTTGTCGTAGCCGATCTCGACCGCGGTCTTGCGCGCAATCTTGATAAAGTCCGGGCTGTGGCGCGAAGTTATCTCGCCGGCCAGCACGATCAGTCCGGTTTTGACCAGGGTTTCGAGCGCGACGCGTGAGTTCGGATCCTCGGCGATCAGCGCGTCGAGGACCGCGTCTGAGATCTGATCGCACATTTTATCGGGATGGCCTTCATTGACCGATTCCGAAGTGAAAACGAAATCTTTAAGAGGCATTAAAGGACGGCTCCTTGGAGGTGCGGGCTGACACAGTTCACGGCCCGCGAATCTAGCGCTTCGGGCGCCACGCGGCAATCGTCGGGCATCGCGGCCCGGCGGGCTCCCCGGGGGCCGGAGTGCGGTCTATCGGGCTCGCGCGCAAATCGAATTGGGCTAAAAATCCGATTGTTCTGATATAACCAATCTTAATGGATGGGGTCAAGGTTCGCGGGCTCTCGCAATCCGATCGGTCAGGCATCTAATCCTCGCCAAAACGTGCATCGAACAACGACTTTATCGCCGCCATCGCGGCCGCCGAGTCGGGTCCCTCGACCTTGATCTTGAGCCTGGTACCCTGGCCGGCGCCGAGCATGATTAGCTGCGTGACGCTGCGCGCATTGACCTCCTGACGACCGCTGATCAGCGTAACGGTCGCAGTGAACCGCTTGACGGTATCGGCCAGCGTCGAAGCGGCGCGCAAATGGAGACCGAGACGGTTTTTGATTTCGAGGGTGGCTTCGGCCGAATTCACATGCGCTACGATATTGGTTCGCCGGGGCTGGGTAAACTTGCGCCGCCGAAAGGGCGGCTGCGGCGGTCTCTGGCGCGCGGTAAGTTCGGCGGTGCGCGGGCGGCTCAGGCGCCGTTTTTGGTCGAGCGCTGGTCGATCGATCCGGCCCGGTCTTCTTCACCGAGGATCGCCGTGGTGAACAGCTCGCGCAGGCGCGGCTCGATCGCATTGTCGCGCGTGGTGCCCTCGCGCCGACGCCAGGCGCTCAGCGGGATTACCGCCTTGGCCATGTTGCGATGGCCGCCGGCGCTGCCAATCTCATTGAACAAACGCTTGACGATTTCGCCCGAATGGCTGTGGCCGACGCCATGATTGCGCACCGCAATGACCAGGTCGCGATCGAGTTTGCCCGCGATCGCGACCAGCTTGACGCCCTCGAACTGCAGACAGAAGTCGGCCATCTGAACGATCAGGTCGTCGCGCTCGACTACGCCGAGATGCAGCACGACGATGCCGTCGCGGAGGTTCATCCGACCCATCGCGCGCGACAGGATACGGGCGAAGCTCAGCGGCAGTTCGGGCCGATCGATCTGGCGCAGGAGATTGTAGTTGGCCAGCGGATAAAGATGCGTGAAGGCCTCTATATCGACCTCGGTGACGCGGCGCGACAGGGCCAGCGTGTCGCTGCGAATCCCGTAGAGCAGGGCCGTCGCCAGGCGCTCGCTGATGTGCTCGGCGGCACTGATCAGGTATTCGGTCATGATCGTCGCGGTGGCGCCGTAGCCGACCCGCACATCCTCGAACGGCGCAATCCCGGCGACGTAGCCCGGATGATGGTCGATCACGATATCGGCGCGCGGCAGCTTGTCGCCGAAGTAGGGCGGCTCGACGTCGACCATCGCAATCTTGTCGTAGACACCGAGCGCCAGGGTCTCGGCCTCGGCGATCTCGATCTCGAGCAAATGCATCATGGTACGGTTTTCGGGCCGGGTGACCGGCTTGAAGGCGAAGATTGGCGTGGTCAGCTTGTTGCGTCCGAGCAGCGTGCGCAGCGCGATCGCGCTCGACATCGCGTCGGGATCGGGATCGTCCTGCAGCACGATCGCCACGCGGTCGCCGTCGCCCACCAGGGCGCGGAGTTCACGGATTTTTTGCCTGGTTAACGCCTGATCCATAGAATTGGAAAAATCGCCGCGCGCATCGCTCGCCGCCGCTGTCCCCACTGGCCGGCGCCCGTGGGTTGGCTAGCCGCGGTCGCGCTCCGCTCGTGCAATGATGAAGCCGCGATCAGCCGAGTAGGGATAGTCGAGCCCGCGCCAGCGCATGATAGAGTTCTGGCTTTAACATGACGCTGGAAGGCGAATCAATTGGGTGGCCCCAACGGCGATGGGCGACCCACGGCGACATGCGGGCAGGCACAGAATGATCGAAGAGCAATGTGAAATCTGTCGGCGGACGGCCGTCGAATGGCTGCTCCGGATTACCGTCGAGGATCGCGCGGGTTACGCTGAAACCGCGCTGATCTGCGCAAACTGCGGCGTCAAGCTCCGCCTGGCCTCGGAAAAGATGCGCGACCTGCAGATCGATCCGTGGGTCCGCGAGGCGGTCGGGCGCGTGCTCAAGGGCAAGGGGTAAGCTCGCGATGGCATCGGCTCCGCGCACCGGCAACGAACTCGATCTGTGGCCTCACGAAGAGGCGCGCAAGCTGGCCGAACGCGTCGGCGGCTATGACGCCGCGCGCCCGGTGGTCTTCGCGAGCGGCTTTGGCCCGTCGGGCCTGCCGCATCTCGGCACGATGGGCGAGATACTGCGGCCGGCCTATGTCCGCCACGCGTTCAAGCAGCTCGGCCACGGGCGCCCCGATCGCTTCGTGGTTTTCATCGATGACATGGACGGTTTGCGCAAGGTGCCCGAGAGCATTCCCAATCGCGACGCCTTCATCGCGCACCTGGGCAAGCCGGTCTCGCGCATTCCGGACCCGTTCCGCGGCGCAGCGGGAGCGGAATGCCACGACAGTTTCGCCTCGCACATGGTCGCGCTGCTCGGGTCGTTTCTGGCGCCGGTCGAGGCCGACTACGAGCTGATGCGCTCGAGCGCGATGTACGGTTCGGGCGCCTTCGACGACGCGCTGAAGATCGTCCTTGCGCGCCATGCCGAGATCATCAAAGTCGTCGCGCCGACGCTGCGCGAAGAAAACCGCGCCGGATGGTCGCCGGTGATGCCGCTGTGTCCGCAATGCGGCCAGATCAACTCGACCCTGGTGACCGCGTACCATCCCGAGCGCGGCACCGTCGAGTTCTCCTGCGAGCGCGCCTTCGGCGGCGCCGAGGGCTGCGGATGGCGCGGCGAACAGAGCATCCTGGGCGGCCGGGCCAAGGTCCAATGGAAGGTCGATTGGGCGTTGCGCTGGCACGTGCTCAAGGTCGACTACGAATTATACGGCAAGGACCTGATCGACTCGGCGCGGCTGTCGGGGCAGATCGTGCGAATCCTGGGCGGGCGTCCGCCGATGGGCTTTGCGTTCGAGATGTATCTCGACGAGGAAGGGCACAAGGTCTCGAAGTCGGTCGGGCGCGGCGTCGGGGTCGAGCAATGGCGGCGCTACGCGCCGATCGAAGTGCTCAAGTATTTCCTGATGCTCAATCCCAAGCGTGCGCGCAAGCTGTTCCTCGAGGCGATTCCGCAATACGTCGACGAATATCTCGACGCGCTGCGCGCCTGGAGCATCGCCGAGCCGGCCGCGCGGCGCAATTCACCGCTCGAGTTCGTGCTGCAGACGAGCAGCGCGCGGCGCTTCAACTCGTCGCTGACCTTCAGCCTGATCATGAACCTGGTGCCGGCGGTCGGCACCGCCGATCGCGACCTGCTGTGGCGCTACATGGTGACCTACGATCCGGCGCTTGCCGAGGATGCCGAGACCGAAGCGCTGGCGCGGGTGCTGATGGAATGCGCGCTGAATTTCTATCGCGACCTGGTCGAGCCGGCCAAGCAGGTCTATACGCCGAGTGCGGCCGAGCGCGATCAATTGCGCGCACTGGCGGAGTTTCTCGGCGCGCATCCGGAGGCGCCGGGCGAGGAGATCGAAAAGGCGATCTATGATTTGGGCCGCGCGCATTACGAAAAGCCCGGCCAGATCTTCCCGCTAATCTACCGCACGCTGCTGGGGCAGGAGCGCGGGCCGCGATTGGGCGCGTTTATCCGGCTGGCGACGCCGGCGAAAATCGCGCAGGCGCTCGCATCGGCGATCGGCTGAGCCGGGGCGCACGCGCAGCTCTGTTCCATCTCCGCGCTATACGCTATTGACGTAGTACGTGTAAAGCGTACAATCGAATTCAGCTTGAGTCGTCCGGGTCGCGTCCATCGGAAGGAAGAAGTGATGCCTGACGAGCCGGATGAGGTCTTCGAATGGGATGAGGCGAAGAGCCTCAGAAATAAACTGCGCCGCGGTTTCGATTTTGGATATGCCTCGCGAATTTTCGCGGGCAATCGGTTCGAACGTGCAGATTTGAGAAGATCCTACGGTGAAATGCGGATCGTCTCGATCGGTAAGGTCGACGACGACGTCTTGACAGTTGTATATACTTGGCGAGGGAATCGCCTCAGGATCATTTCGGCTCGCCAGGCGAGCAGGAGAGAGCGCGATGCCTATCGTACGGCGTACCCTGAAACAGATTATGAAGAGCGGCGGCGGTAGCGTCGATCCGGAGCGGATGCGCAAAATTACCGACGAGGAGATCAGAGCCCAGATTGCGGCGGACCCTGATACTGCTCCGTTGACTACAGACTTCAGAAATTTCCGCAAGGTCTACAACCCGCCGCTGCCCGACGTGAAGGCGATTCGGAAGAAAATGAAAGTGTCGCAGGCCGAGTTCGCGAGCCGTTTTGGCTTCAGCGTGCGCACCGTCCAGCAATGGGAGCAGGGGCGCGCGGTGCCCGACCGCCCCGCCCGGATTCTGCTCCGGGTAATCGAGCAGTCGCCGCGTGCGGTCGAGCGCGCCCTGTACGGCTAATCGCGTCAGACGAATTCGGCGAAGACCGAGTCGGCCAGCTCGAGCCCGCGATCGGTCAGGCGAATGCGCCCGTCGGCGCGCTCGAGCAAGCCACCCTCGAACAGGCGTGCCGCGCGCGCACCGTGGATCTCATCGAAGCTCGCGCCGAAGCGCCGCACGAAATCCGCAAGCGCGAAGCCGGCGCGCAGGCGCAGGTTGAGAAAAACGAATTCGCCCGCCGCGGTCGCCGCGTCGACCGTCTCCGCGCCGGTCTCAGCGATACCGCCCGCGCCCGCCATTTCGAGGTACCGCGCGGGCATCCGCTCGTTCCACCAGCGCCGGCCCCCCGCGCCGTCGCGCGCGTAGCTGTGGGCGCCCGCGCCGATTCCGAGATAGCTCTCGGCATGCCAGTAGGTCAGGTTGTGGCGCGCCTCATGGCCAGGCGCGGCGTAGTTGGAAATTTCGTACATCGGGTAGCCGCGGCGCGGCAGCTCCTCGCGCACCAGCGCGTACATCTCGGCCTGGTCGTCGGATTCGAGCGGGCGGATGCGGCCGCGCTTCATCTCGGTGAAGAACGCGGTGCCCTCCTCGAAGGTCAAGTTGTAGGCCGAGATATGATCGGGGCCGAGCGCGGCGGCCTCGGCCAGATCGATGCCGACGTCGGCGAGGGTCTGTCCGGGCACGGCAAAGATCACGTCAAGATTGAGCCGCATGAAGCCGGCGCGGAGCGCGGCGCGGGCCGCGAGGCGGGTTTCGTCGGCGCTGTGGATGCGGCCGAGGAATTTGAGAATCGCCGGATTGAACGACTGCGCGCCGAAACTGATCCGGTTGATGCCGGCCGCCTTGAAGCCGGCCAGCCTGGCGCCGTCGACCGTGCCGGGATTCGCCTCGAGCGTGATCTCGGCGTCGCGCGTGAAGCCGAAGCGGCGCTCGGCCGCGTCGAGAATCCGCGCGATCGATCGCGGGTCGAACAGCGAGGGCGTGCCGCCGCCAAAAAAGATCGTCGCGATCGATTGCCCGTCCCAGGGCGGGTCGGCCGCACGCCGATCGATCTCGGCGATCAGTGCGCGCGCGTAATTTTCCTCGGGCCACGCCGCCGCCGCATGCGAGTTGAAGTCGCAGTAGGGGCATTTCGACTGGCACCACGGAATATGAATGTAGAGCGAGAAGGGCACGGCAGATCGAGTCTAGCCGATTGCGTGGCCCGGCGCAGGCGGGTTCGATGCGCGTTGGCGGCGCGGGTTATCTGTAACGCGCGCGGCGCCGTGGCTATACTTGGGCGCGACCGAATTGAATCGGGGGCCATTGCAAAGTCGCGAACAACCATCAGCATGAGGATCCGCCCGCCGGGCCGGCTCTGAACGCCGCGCACGATGCGCCTGCGGCGAATGCCGCGCACGAAACGATCGACGCGGCCAGCGCCACCGCCGCCAGTTCGCGGCGCGACGCGATGCGCTATAGCTCGAACCTGGCCGGGCTGGTCGCGGCCGGCGTCCTGCTGAGCCGCATCGCCGGCCTCGTCCGCGAAAGTATCTTCGCTCATTACCTCGGCAATTCGGCGGCGGCCGACGCCTTCAAGGCCGGCTTCCGTATCCCGAATATCCTGCAAAACCTGTTTGGCGAGGGCGTGCTCTCGGCCTCGTTCATCCCGGTCTACAGCCGGCTGCTCGGCGCCGGCGAGGAGGAGACGGCCGACCTGCTGGCGTGGGCGGTCGGCGCGATGCTCGCGCTGGTGGTTGCGGTCTTCGTGCTGCTGGGCGTGTTCGCCGCGCCCTGGATGATCGACGCGATTGCGCCGGGCTTTCATGGCGACAAGCGCGCACTGACGCTGGGCCTGGTGCGGATCCTCTTTCCCGGCGCGGGTCTGCTGGTGATGTCGGCGTGGTGCCTCGGCGTCCTCAACAGCCATCATCGGTTCTTCGCCTCCTATGCGGCGCCGGTGGCGTGGAACGCGATCATGATCGCCGCGCTGGCATGGTACGGGCCGCGCACCACGCAGGACGGGCTGGCGATCAAGGCGGCGTGGGCCTCGGTCGCCGGCGCCGCGCTGCAAATCGCCGTGCAGATTCCGCAGATGATGCCGCTGATGGGGCGGATCAGGCTGCATTTCGGCAAGGTGCGCGCGGCGCTGGCGACGGTCTTCAAGAATTTTCTGCCGGTAGTAATGGGCCGCGGCGTCGCGCAGGTCAGTGGCTACGTCGACAACCTGCTCGCGAGCCTGCTGCCGACCGGCGCGGTCGCCGCGATCAACTACGCGCAGATTCTCTATTTCCTCCCGGTCAGCCTCTTCGGGCTTTCGATCGCCGCCGCCGAACTGCCCTCGATGTCGCGGCTGACGACCACCGAGGACGCGACCGTGCTCGAGGCGCTGCGCGTGCGGCTCAATGCGGGGCTCAAGCAAATCGCGTTCATGGTCGTGCCGTCGTCGGCGGCGTTTATCCTGATCGGCGATCAGATCGTCACGCTGCTGTTTCAATCGGGCGCCTTCACCCATCGCGATTCGCTCTACGTCTGGGCGACGGTCGCGGGCGTGTCGGTCGGGATGCTCGCGGCGACCACCGCGCGCCTCTATATCTCGACCTTCTACGCGTTGTCCGACGCGCGCACGCCATTTCGCTACGCGATCGTGCGGGTGGGCCTGACCTTTGTGCTCGGCTACCTGTGCGCGATTCCGCTGCCGCCAGCGCTTGGAGTCGCCCGAAAATGGGGCGTGGTCGGGCTGACGGCCTCGGCGGGCCTCGCGGCGTGGGTCGAATATGCGATGCTGCGGGCGACGCTCAACCGGCGGCTGGGCTGGACCGGGCTCGAGCGGCACTACCTGCTGCGGCTATGGGCGATGGCGCTGGGAGCCGCCGGTGCGGCCTTCGCCGTGCGCTTCTCGATTCATCTGGGGGCGCGGCTCGAGGCGCTAGTGGTGATCGCGGCGTTCGGCGCGGGCTATCTCGGGATCGCGTACCTGGTGGGCGAGCCGGAACTGGACCGGCTGGTCGGCTTCGCCCGGGGACGGCTCGCCGCGCGCCGCCGCGCTTGAGGCCGATCGAATCAGATGGTGCGCGAGTTGGCCCGCGGCCGGGGTGGACGGCGCGTGGAGACGACCTCGGCCGCGCCGTGGTTGGTGCCCATCCGCGCGATCGTCGTGCTGGTGCTGTGGCCTTCGAGTAGCGGCGCCAGCGCGACCCGTCCGCCGTGGGCTTCGACGAACGCCTGTCCGTCGACCTGCTGTCCGCGATAATCCTCGCCTTTGACCAGCACGTCGGGCTTGAGCGTGCGGATAATCCGCTCGGCCTTGGTCTCGTCGAAGACCACCACGTAGTCGACCATTTCGAGCGCCGCGAGGATCCGCGCGCGGTCGCCGGCGTGATGAATCGGGCGGTCCGGCCCCTTGAGCGCGCGCACGCTGCGATCGCTGTTGAGGCCGACCACCAACAGGTCGCCCTGGGCGCGCGCGTAGCCCAGGATTTGCAGATGCCCCGCGTGCAGCAGGTCGAAGCATCCGTTGGTGAACGCGATCGTACGCCCGGCGCGCCGCTCGCGGTCGAGTGCCGCGACCGCCTCGTCGGAGGAAAGAATCTTCCGCTCGTAGGCGTCGTGCACCGGCTTGAGCGCGCGGGCAAAATCCTCGCGCGAGATAATCTCGGCGCCGATGCGGCCGACTTCGAGACCCGCCGCGAGATTGGCGATCGACGCGGCCGAGGCGAAGCTCAGGCCGGCCGCCGTGAGCAGGCCGAAGAAGGTCAGCACCACGTCACCCGCGCCGGTCACGTCGTAAACGTCGCGCGGGGTGGTCGGAATATAGGTATCGGCGCCGCCGCGCTCGGCCAGGTACATACCGTCGCGATCGAGCGTGATCAGGCAGGCCTTGAGATCGAGCCGCGTGACCAGCGCCTCGGCCGCCGCACGCCATCCCGCGCGATCGCCCAGGCGCATGCCGGTGGCGCGTTCGGTCTCGTAGCGATTGGGGGTAATCGCGGTCGCGCCGCGATAGATCGAGAAATCGTCGCTCAGGCGCGGATCGATCACCACCGGGATCCGCCGGCGGTTGGCGCCATCGATAATCGCGCGCAGCAGGCCGGGCGTGAGCAGACCCTTGTTGATGTCCGAGACCAGCACGCCGTCGGCCCGCGCGAGTTCCTGCGTCAGGCGCACCTTGATCTCGCGTTCGCGCGCGGGCGAGAGCGGGCGCGGATCTTCCTCGTCGACGCGCAGCAGTTGCTGGGTGCCGCGATTGGCCGATTGCACCGACCCGAGCATCCGCTCCTTGACGATCGTCGGCCGGTCGGGGTCGGCGACCAGCGCGCGCGTGCCGATACCCAGGTGGCGGAAGATCTCGCGCAGCAGGCGGCCGTTGCGATCGTCGCCGACCACGCTGAGCGCGCTCGGCCGCGCGCCCAATGCGCGCAACCCGGCCATCACGAAGCCCGCGTTGCCGGGTTTTTCCTCGCGCCGATTCACGCGCAGGATCGGAATCGGCGCTTCGGGCGAAATCCGCTCGACATCGCCCCACAGGTAGCGGTCGAGAATCACTTCGCCGGCGACCAGGATACGCAGCGGCTTGAGCTTGGGCAGCGCGAGGTCCGCGGGGCTGCGCGCGGGTTCGGTGACGCGCGCTTTGTGGTTCGCATGGGCCATGGCCCGGCGATCATACGATATGCGGCGGCGCTGGTTAAACGTGGCGCGGTATGAGTCCGTCGCAAAGATTCGCGATACTTAGCTATCGCACAACGAAGCTAGCCGCGATTGTCACTGGTCAGCGGATCGAGAAGCCGCCGTCGATCACTAAATCGGCGCCGGTCATGTGATCCGAGGCGGCCGACGCCAGAAAGACCGCCGCGCCGGCCAGTTCGTGCGGCTCGCCAAAGCGCCCGCGCGGCGTGCGCTGAATCATCTCCTTGAGCGCCTCGGCGTAGTCGGGCCAGTTGCGAATCCAGTCGGTCATGTCGGTCGAGAACCATCCGGGCAGCAGCGAGTTGACCTGGATATTATGCGCCGCGAGCTCCAGCGCGAGGCATCGCGTGAGCTGCAGCAGACCGCCCTTGGTCACCGCGTAGGACGGAAACACCGGCGAGCCGAAATTGCCCGCGATACTGCTGACGTTGATTATCTTGCCGCCGCGCCCGCGCGCCACCATCGAATGGGCCGCGAATTTGGCCAGGATAAAGCTCGCGCTGAGATTGGTCGCCAGCACCTGGTCCCATTCCTCGGCGGTCTGCTCGAGTACGCCCTTGAGAATCGCGAAGCCGGCGTTGTTGACGAGGATATCGACCGGGCCGAGGGCGCGTTCGGCGGCGTCGAAGGCCGGTTTGAGCGCCGGGCGATCGGTCAGATCGACGCGAATCGCGACTGCCCGGGCGCCGAGCGCTTCGAGTTCCGCGACCGCCTCACGATTCTTGGCCTCGTCGCGCGCCATGATCGCGACCGCCGCGCCGGCCTGCGCCAGCGCCGTCGCGATCGCGCGGCCGAGACCGCGATTGCCGCCGGTGACGATCGCGCTGCGGCCGCTCAAGTCGAACATCTGCCGGGTGCTCTGCCCAATGCTCATCGATGTCTCACTCCTCGCCGCGCCGCCGTCATGTCGAGCGGGGCTCGTGTTCCGATCCGTAATTTACGCGCGCGCTTATCCGGTAGCGCGGATGCCGATGGACAGCAACCGCCCGCGGCTTCTATATTGGCGTGTCGATCGCGCCGCGTAGCGGCGGCGGGCGGTCCCGATGCGCGTGCCGCGGGCCGATTTTGCACCGCATCCGGCGCACGCGCGATAGCGCCGCGAATTTGCCCGAGTGGAACCGGCGGCGGCATCACTCGAAGTAGGGGAAGGATTATGGGACTCAGGACGCCAGAACAATACAAGCAGGCGCTGCGCGACGGGCGCGCGGTTTTTTTCCGCGGTGAAAAGGTCGCTGACGTCACCACCCATCCGGTGATCGGCATCGCCGTCGAGCACGCCTGCATCGACTACCGGATGGCCGAGGATCCGAAGTACCGCGACCTCGCCGTCATGCATGAAGGCGGCCAGCCCTACAGCCGCTATTTCCATCTGCCGCGCACCGCCGACGATCTGCTCAAGCGCAGCGAACTCATCGCGGCCTCGACCCGCGAGGGTGCGACCCTGGTTGTGCTGATCAAGGAGATCGGGACCGACGCGCTCTACGCGCTCAACCTGGTCGGCGACAAGCTGGCGGCGGCGGGCAAGCCCGAGTACCGCGAGCGCATCAAGAAGTACCATCGCCATTGCCGCGATCACGATCTCGCGATCGCGGTCGCGCAGACCGACGTCAAGGGCGACCGTTCGCTCGGACCCACCGCGCAGGATCATCCCGACTACTACGTGCGCGTGGTCGAGGAGCGTCCCGACGGCATCGTGGTGCGCGGCGCCAAGGTGCATACCTCGGTCTCGACCAACACCGACGAGGTAATCGTGCTGCCGACGCGCGCGATGCGTCCCGAGGACAAGGGTTACGCGGTGGCCTTCGCCCTGCCGATCAACACGCCGGGCCTCAAGTTGATCGCGAGTCCGCACGGCAGCGCCAAGAAAGATCCCTACGAGCATCCGATCAGCGCGCGGCACAAGATGATGGAGACGCTGACCGTGTTCGACGACGTCTTCGTGCCCAACGAGCGCATCTTCCTCAACGGCGAAATCGAATTCGCCGGCCTGCTGGCGCTGACCTTCGTCCGCTACCATCGCTTCACCGCGGTCTCCTACAAGCTGCCGCTGCTCGAACTGATGGCCGGGGCGGGCTACGCGATCGCCGAGGCCAACGGCGTGCTCCGCGCGGCCCACGTGCGCGACAAGCTGACCCATCTGGCGGCCTATCATACGACGGTGCGCGGACTGATCGAGCATGCGGCGGCGTCGTGCACGATCGAAGAGGGGATGGCGGTGCCCAACACGCTGCTGACGAATATCGCGAAGTACCATTTCGCGCACAATTATCATCAGGCGGTGCAGATCGTGCAGGATCTCGCCGGCGGTATCCTGGTGACGGCGCCGGCCGCCGAGGACATGACCAGCGAGGCGACGCGCGCCTACGTGATGAAATACATGGGCGGCGCGAAAGGTTTCGACGCCGACAAGCGGCTGCGCCTGCTCAACCTGATCGGCGACCTGACGGCGTCGGACTTCGGCGGCTACCAGGAGGTGCTGGCGGTGCATGCCGAGGGCGGCTTCGAAGCCGAGAAGCTGCAAGCCTACCGCGAGTACGATTTCAAGACGGTCGCGTCCTACGCGCGCAAGCTCGCAGGCGTGTAGGCGGCGGGCCCGCCCGGCTCTAACGAATTACCGGGGCGTCGAGGTCGAGCAGGCTCGCCAGTTCGTCGGCGCCCAGATGGTTGCCGCGCTCGAGCGCGTCGCGATCGTGCGCGAGGTATGCGAGATAACGATCGCCGAGCGCGCGGGCCTGCGCGCAGGCCGCCTCGAGGCGGGCGCGCGCGGCGGCGTCGAGCGGGATCATCGCCTGGATAATCCGCGCGATTTCGCCGCGCGCGGCCTCGACCCTCGATCGGCTGACCTCGCCCGCCACGGCGTTGTTGAGGACATGCTGGATCCGCACCGCGTCGGCATTGAGCCGTTCGATATCGATCGACGCGCGATCGGCGTCGGTCGTCGGCCAGACCATGTCGAGAATCTTCTTGCTCGAGACGCCGAGCGCGACCGCCACGCCCAGTCCGGTGACCATCGCGGCGCCGGCCGGCAGCACGAAGCCGCCGCCCAGCGCCATCAGGCCGGTCGTGATTCCCTCGACCGACAGTCCGATCGTGCCGAGCGGGAAGATCGCGGCAATCGGAACGCCGACCGAGGCGGCCGCCTTCTTGAAAATTTCGAGCTTGCGATCGTCGATCCGCACCAGATGGCCGCGCTTGCCGAGCGCCGCCGCGACACGGTTTTCCAGATCCGTCAGATGGTCGAAGAACTGCATCCAGCGGTGCGCCTCATCGGTCTTGACCCCCAGATGGGTGCGCAGGCGCGCGAGATAATCCGCGCCCTCAGGCGTGGGCGATTTGCCGGCCAGCGCCGCGGCCTCGCCGAGCAGTGAGCGGCGCACCTCGCGATCGGCGAAATGCGGCAGATCGGGCGGTTCGAGCCGCAATCGCGTATGGATCGCGGCGAGCGCTTCGTAGCGCGCCTCATCCGGCATCCGCATGAACGCGAACAGTTGATAGAGGCGGCGCAGGCGGCGCGGATCGATTGTGCGGCCGGTGCGCATCAGCGGCAGAAGCGCGGCGATATAGGCGGACTTCTCCTCGGGCTTGAGGGCGACGAGGGCCGCTTCGGGCGCGGCGCGCCATGCGGCCACCGGCTCCGGCGTGTTGCCCCGCCGGAGCACGCGCGCGAGCAGGCGCTTGCCCGCTTGGAGGTCGGGAAGGCCGGTGGCGATGGTCGGCAGAACTTTCATCGAATGGGTTCTCCGCAATGACCTCGGGACGTCGCGACGGCATCGCGCATGCGAACGATCATACGCGGTCGCAGCGCGCCTGTCCCGCGGCGCCAGCCGCCGATCGGAATGCGTCGCGGCCGGGCGGTGGACCATACGATTTGGAGCGTGCCGGAGTCGGCCGAAGCATCGCGCGGATTTGCATCTCGAGCCGGTTCGTTGACAGCATTTCAGGCGATTGGTTAGGATTCCAGCCCGGTGCGCGAAGCGGTAGTGATGCAATTGCCGGATTACTCACTACTCTGCGGGCCTTACGGAGCGAATGAGGTGAATCAGGCGATGCGCTGGCGAACGACGTATTCCGCGACGATCCTGGCCGCCACCTTTTTAGGTCGTAATCGACTATCCGGCGCCATGCTGATTGTAGCGTGCGCCGGCGCCATCCGCGAACCGCATCACGATGGAGCATGATCGCAAAGCGCTTATCGGACACACGTTCGCGCCGTGCCGATGCGTGCTCGATGAGGAGAATGTCCGCGACTTCAGGGGCGTGGTCGGCGAGGATCATCGCGCGATGGCCACCGCCGCCGGCGCGCTTCTCGACGGCTATGAGCGGCGAGTAATTCCGCCCTCGTACGCGCCGCTGATCGCGCTCAGCAGCCTGCTCAGAACGATCGACTGGGAAAAGGATTTCGCGCTCGATTACAGCACCGGCACGTCGATGTTCGGCGAGCAGGAGATGGTCTACCCGCGGCCGCTCTATGTCGGTGAGACACTGAGTATTGTCGGCACGGTGCTCGATGTCGTTGAGAAGCGGGGCAAGCGCCCGTTCGACCTGGTATCGATCGCCGTGTCGGCGACCGACGAAGCGGGCGCGGTGGCGTTTCGCGGCTCAATGGGCTTCGTACTGTTCAAGTGACTAATCAAATGACTAATCGCGCCAAAGCATGGTTCGATGACGTGGCGGCCGGGACTGAGATTCCGCCGGCGACCTATGGCCCGATGGATCGCAGTGGCTATATCACCACCGCGATCGTGCTGCGCGACACCAATCCGCTGCATCTCGACCGCGTCTATGCGCGCGAGCGCGGGATGCCCGACGTGGTCCAGCAGGGGCCGTTGAACCAGGCCTATCTCTATCGCTTTCTGACCGACTGGCTGCATCGCCCGTGGGACCTGCGCTCGACCAGAATCCGCTTCGTCGCCAACGTCTTTCCCGATGACCTGCTGACCTGCCGCGGCGTCGTGACGCGGACCTGGCGGGAGCACGGCGAGCCGCTGGTCGCTTGCCGCATCTGGCAGGAAAATCAGCACGGCGGCCAGACCCTGACCGGCGCGGCGACCTTTACCCTGCCCGAACGATCCTGATCGCACGACCCCGCCGATTGGCGCGCGGGTGGCCCGCCGAGCGGCCGGTTGGCGTTGCCTGGCTTAATTAACACGCTCAAACTAAGGCCGGGATGTTTCCCGATGAACACGTCGGCCCACGCCAGGTGCATAAAAATCAGATCCCAATGATGCGCACGGCGCGCCGACACGACCGTGGACCAATAAAAGACCATGCCGATACGCGTCGCACTCCATCACAAAACGGAATATCGCTATGACCGCCTGGTGACCCTTTCGCCGCAAGTTGTCCGGCTGCGGCCGGCGCCCCATTGCCGCACCCCGGTGACCGCCTATTCACTCCGGATCGAGCCGCGCGATCACTTCATCAACTGGATGCAGGATCCGGAGAGCAATTACCTGGCACGAATCGTCTTTCCGGAGCGGGCGCCGCGGTTTTCGGTCGAGGTCGACCTGATCGCCGAGCTGACGGTGATCAATCCGTTCGATTTTTTTCTCGAACCCGAAGCCGAGAAGTTCCCCTTCAAGTATGAAGGCTGGCTGAAGAAGGAGCTGGCGGCCTATCTCGAGGTACGTCCGGCGGGGCCGCTGCTCGCGGAGTTTCTCGCCACGGTCGACGTTTCCGAGCGTCGCACCGTCGATTTCCTGGTCCATATCAACCAGAAGCTGGCCCAGGCGATTCGCTATCTAATCCGGATGGAGCCCGGCGTGCAGAGCCCCGAGGAGACTCTCGGGATGGCCAGTGGCTCATGCCGCGACAGCGCCTGGCTGCTGGTGCAGATGCTGCGGCGGCTCGGACTCGCGGCGCGTTTCGTCTCGGGCTACCTGATCCAGATCAAGCCCGACGTCAAACCGCTCGAAGGGCCGGAGGGGCCGACGCAGGACTTCACCGACCTGCACGCATGGACCGAAGTCTATCTGCCCGGCGCGGGCTGGATCGGGCTCGATCCGACCTCGGGGCTGTTTGCCGGCGAGGGCCATATTCCGCTCGCGGCGACCCCCGAGCCGGGCTCGGCGGCGCCGGTCAGCGGGCTGGTCAGCCCGAGCGAGGTCACGTTTTCGCACGAGATGTCGGTCACGCGAATCCACGAGGATCCGCGCGTCACGATGCCTTATACGGACGA
Organism: Binataceae bacterium (SeqCode); assembly: GCA_035534935.1. Lineage (GTDB taxonomy): Bacteria > Desulfobacterota > Binatia > Binatales > Binataceae > JADMIL01. Next base: position 10,145 of record DATLRA010000040.1, on the reverse strand, counting down.
GCAGTGGCGGAGTATCGAGGGGCTGGGCTTCAAGGTCGACGCCGAACTCAGTTCGGGCGACGTGCGGCTGACGATGGGCGGGGAGCCGACCTTCGTTTCGATCGACGATATGGAGGGCGCCGAGTGGAATACCACCGCGCTCAGTCCGGCCAAACGGGTGATTGCCGGCAAGCTGCTCGATCGCCTGCGCGAGCGCTTCGCGTTCGGTGCATTGATCCATTATGGGCAGGGCAAATGGTACCCCGGCGAGCAACTGCCGCGCTGGGCGTTCACCTGCTACTGGCGCAAGGACGGGGTGCCCTTGTGGCACGATCGCGCGCTGCTCGCGCGCGAGGACGTCGAGTACAAGTTCAGTCCGCTCGACGCGCAGCGCCTGGCCGAGACCCTGGCGCGCCGTCTGCGGCTCGATCCGGCGTACCTCAATCCGGCCTTCGAGGATCCAGTCTATTATCTGCAGCGCGAGCGCCAGTTGCCGGTCAACGTCGATCCGGTCGAGAACCATCTCGATGATCCGGCCGAGCGCGAGCGCGTGCGCCGGGTGTTTGAGCGCGGGCTCAACACTCCCATCGGCTTCGTGCTGCCGTTGCAGCGCGGAGAGGGCAAGCAGGGTCCGGAATGGCAATCGGGTCCGTGGATGCTGCGCGAACAGCATCTGTACGCCGTTCCGGGCGATTCGCCGGTCGGGATGCGGTTGCCGCTGCCGAGCCTGCCGTGGGTCGCGGCGGATGAGGCGCCACGCATTGTGCAGGTCGATCCAATGGTTAACCGGGGGGCGCTGCCGGAGCCGCCGCGCCGCTCGCCGGCCGATCCGGAGCTGCAATCGCCGCGCGAACGTGAACGGGATCGTGAACGTGACCGCCAGCCCAAAGTCGGCGAATCGGCGCCCTGGGTCGTGCGCACGGCGCTATGCGTCGAGCCGCGCAACGGATTGCTCTATGTGTTCATGCCGCCGCTGGCCTCGGCCGAGGAATATATCGATTTGCTGACGGCGATCGAGGACAGCGCGGCGCATCTTAAGACCCCGGTAATTATCGAGGGCTACCCGCCGCCGTTCGACTATCGCATCAACCATTTCAGCGTCACGCCCGACCCCGGCGTGATCGAAGTGAACATCCATCCCTCGCGCAACTGGAGCGAGCTTATCGCCAACACCACGGCAATCTATGAAGAGGCGCGGCAATGCCGCCTGGGCACCGAGAAGTTCCTGGTCGACGGACGCCATACGGGGACCGGCGGCGGCAATCATTTCGCGCTCGGTGCGGCGACGCCGGCCGACAGCCCGTTCCTGCGGCGGCCCGATCTGCTGCGCAGCATGATCGCGTACTGGCTGAACCATCCGGCGCTTTCCTATATCTTCTCGGGCCTGTTCATCGGGCCGACGAGCCAGGCGCCGCGGGTCGACGAGACGCGCCAGGACAGTCTCTACGAATTGGCGATCGCCTTTGCGCAGGTGCCCAAGCCGGGCGAGGGCTATTGCCCGCCGTGGCTGGTCGATCGCATCTTCCGCCATATCCTGGTGGACGTGACCGGCAATACCCATCGCGCCGAATTCTGTATCGACAAGCTCTACTCGCCGGATTCGCCGACCGGGCGGCTGGGCCTGCTGGAGATGCGCGGTTTCGAGATGCCGCCGCATTCGAGGATGAGCCTGACGCAACAATTGCTGGTGCGCGCGCTGGTCGCGTGGTTCTGGCGCGAGCCCTATGAGCGCCCGCCAATCGAATGGGGCACGCAACTGCACGATCAATTCATGCTGCCGCATTTCGTCGCGCGCGATTTTCACGAGGTGCTGGGCGATCTGAACCGCGCCGGCTACCCGTTCGAGACGCAATGGTTCGCGCCCCATTTCGAGTTCCGCTATCCGGTCTGCGGCCGGGCGCATCATGCCGGGATCGATCTCGAGATTCGCCAGGCGGCCGAGCCGTGGTACGTGCTGGGCGAGGAGCCGGGCGCGACCGCCACCGCGCGCTACGTCGATTCGTCGGTCGAGCGGGTGCAGGTCAAGGCGACCGGGATGACCACCGATCGCTACGTCGTCACCTGCAATGGCCGGCGCGTGCCGCTCCATTTTACCGGCACCCACGGCGAATGGGTGGCGGGCGTGCGCTATCGCGCATGGCAGCCGCCCGCGTGCCTGCATCCGACGATTCCGGTGCATGCGCCGCTGGTCTTCGACCTGCTGGATACCTGGTCGGGCCGTTCGATCGGCGGATGCACCTATCACGTAGCGCATCCCGGCGGCCTCAGCTACGAGACCTTTCCGGTTAATGCGAACGAGGCCGAGGCGCGGCGGGCGGCGCGTTTCGTCGCCTTTGGCCATACGCCGGGTCCGATGGCCGCGGCGCCGCTTGAGGCCAATCCGCAATTTCCCCTGACGCTCGATTTGCGGCGCACGCCGCCACCGCCCGGACAGGCCGGTTTCTAGTGCATGGCGCTTTTGCAATGTGCCACAATGGACAATCGTTTGTTCGGATTCGGTTAGGACTGGATGAATCTTGCAGGTACCGAGGCACGGGAGGAATTCGCCGCGGCGTGGCGTTATCTATCCAATCCCGCCTTTCACGATGAGCTGATTGCGGCCAACGGGAACGTCCGGCCGCAATGGCATCCGCTGGTCGATTCGCTGCTCGAAATCGGCCCCGAGGGTCTGGCCCGCCGCTGGCAGGAGGGCCGCCGGCTGGTCCACGAAAACGGCATCACCTACAACGTCTACGGCGATCCGCAGAGCACCGATCGTCCCTGGCCGCTCGATCCGATACCGCTGGTGATCGGGGCCGGCGAATGGCGCACGATCGAAGCCGCGATGCGTCAGCGGGCGACCCTGCTCAACGCGATTCTGACCGACCTGTACGGACCCCAGCATCTGCTGCGCGAGGGTCTGTTGCCGCCCGAGTTGGTCTTTCGCCACACCGGGTTTTTGCGTCCATGCGCCGGGCTCAGCGTGCCCAAGGGCATCAATCTGCATATCTACGCGGCCGACCTGGCGCGATCGCCCGACGGCCAATGGTGGGTGATCGCCGACCGCACGCAGGCGCCCTCGGGCGCGGGCTATGCGCTCGAAAACCGGCTGGTCGCGTCGCGCGTGCTGCCGGATGTGTTTGCGCGGGCCCATGTGCGCGGGATGGCGAGCTTTTTCCAGACCTATCGCGACACTCTGCGCGGGATCGTTCCCGAGCATCGCGAGAACCCGCGCATCGTGCTGCTCACGCCCGGTCCCTACAACGAGACCTATTTCGAGCACGCCTTCCTGGCCCGTTACCTGGGCTACACGCTGGTCGAGGGTGGCGACCTGACGGTGCGCGAGAATCGCGTCTACCTGAAGACGCTCGGCGGCCTGCTGCCGGTCGATCTGATCGTGCGCCGGCAGGACGACAGTTTTTGCGACCCGCTCGAATTGCGCGGCGACTCGATGCTCGGGGTGCCGGGCCTGGTCGAGGCGGTTCGCGCGGGCCACGTCGCGGTGGCCAACGCGCTCGGCACGGGGCTGATCGAATCGGCCGCGCCGGCGGCGTTTCTGCCGATTCTCTGCCGGCATATTCTGGGCGAGGACCTCAAGATACCGACGATCGCGACCTGGTGGTGCGGCCAGCCGCGCCCGTTCGAGTTCGTCGCCAGCCATCTCGACAACGTGGTCATCAAGCCGACCTTTCCCGGCCGCAACGACCATCCGATTTTCGGCGCGCGCCTTAGCGTCAAGGAGCGCGCTCAACTGCTCGAACGGATGCGTGCGTCACCGGCCGATTTCGTCGCCCAGGAGCAGGTTTCGCTCTCGACCGTACCGGTATGGGACGACGGCCGGCTCGAGCCGCGCCATTTCGTGCTGCGTATCTACGTCGTTGCGGCAGGCGATTCGTACGCCGTGATGCCCGGCGGACTGACCCGCGTGACCACCTCGCTCGACAGCCTGGTGGTCTCGATGCAGCGCGGGGGCGGCAGCAAGGATACCTGGGTGATCGGCGACGGTCCGACGCCGGAATTCAGCCTGCTGCAAGCGCCGGCGGTGCCGCTCGAGGTGAGCCGCGCGACCTTCGACCTGCCGAGCCGCGTCGCCGACAATCTGTTCTGGCTCGGCCGCAACGTCGAGCGGATCGAGGTGGCGGTGCGCGTCACGCGGGCGATCCTGTCGCGCCTGTATTCCGAGTCGGACCCGGCGAGCGCGGCCGGGCGCGACGCGGGCGTGCGCATCCTGGCCGCGCTCGGTTACCTGAGCACCGATCTGCCGGCGGCCGCCGATCGCACGGCGCGGCTGCAGGCCGAACTGCTCGGGATGATCTACGACTCCGCGACGCCGACCAGCCTGGGATCGAACTTGCATCAGGTGCGCCATCTGGCGTGGCTGCTGCGCGACCGCATCTCGGCCGATGCGTGGCGGATTTTGAATCATTTCGATCAGCAATTCTCGAACCCGGCGCCGCCGGAGCCGCTGCGCGTCAGCGGCGCGCTCAATCTGCTCGACAACGCGATCATGACGCTGTCGGCCTTCAGCGGCCTGGTGATGGAGAGCATGACGCGCGGGCACGGCTGGCGCTTTCTCGATATCGGCCGGCGGCTGGAGCGCGCCGATCAGATGGTCGAGCTGATCCGCCATGGCCTGGGCCTGGTGCCCACCGACGAAAGCGGACGGCTCGAGGCGCTGCTCGAGATCGCCGACAGCTTCCTGACCTATCGATCGCGCTACCTGACCTCGATGCAGCCCGACCTGGTGCTCGACCTGTTGCTGCTCGACGAGGCCAATCCGCGATCGGCGGCGTTTCAGCTCGCGCGCCTGCGTGAGCATATCGAACACATGCCCGAGAGCCGCTCGTCGATCCATCGGCCGGCCGAATGGCGCCTGGCGGTCGAGTTGCTGACCGAAGTGCAGCTCGCCGAAGTGGCCGAGCTGGCGCGCCTCGACCCGTCGGGCCGCTTGAGCAACCTGGACAAGCTGCTGATGCGGCTCGCCGGTGAACTGCGCCGGCTGTCCGAAGCGATCACCCGCAGCTACTTCAGCCACGCGCTCGCCTCGCGCCAGTTGCACGCGCGCTGAACCGCGGCATCAGTCATCGACCATGGCACTACGCGTCAACCATACGACGACCTACACCTACAGCGAGCCGGTCTCGATCTGCCATACGGAGGTGTGCCTGAAGCCCCGCACCAGCGCGGCGCAGACGCTGCTCGAGCATGAGCTGGTGATCGTGCCGGCGCCGGAGGTGTCGATCGCGCGGCAGGACTATTTCGGCAATACGGTCACCTATTTTTCCAGCCAGGAGCCGCATCTCAAGCTGACCATAACGGCCCACAGCGTGGTCGAGGTGCATACCAGCGACCCGCTGCAGCCGCGGCTGACGCCGAAATGGGAGCAGGTCAGCGAGGAGGTGCGCCACTACGATCGCGCCGAGACCTTCGACGCGCTGCAATTCGTCTTCGAGTCGCCGCGCGTGCGCACGGCGCGCGAATTTGCCGATTACGCCCGCCCGTCGTTTCCGGCGGGCCGGCCGCTGCTCGAGGGCGCGCTCGATCTGTGCGGCCGCATCTACAAGGAGTTCAAATACGATCAACGCGCGACCACCGTGAGCACGCCGGTCGACGAAGTCCTGCGCATCCGCCACGGCGTATGCCAGGATTTCGCGCACCTGATGATCGCCTGCCTGCGCTCGATCGGCTTGCCCGCACGGTACGTCAGCGGCTATCTCCGCAGTGGGCGCAATTCGGTCGGCAGCGAGGCCTCGCACGCTTGGGCGTCGGTCTTTTGCTCGGGCTTCGGATGGCTCGACCTGGATCCGACCAACAACCTGATGCCGGCGGCCAACCATGTGACGGCCGCGTGGGGGCGCGACTACTCCGACGTATCGCCGGTCAAGGGCGTCGCGCTGGGCGGCGGCGAGCAGGCGATAAAAGTCGGGGTCGACGTCGCGCCCGTGCCGGTCCAGTACTGAAGCGGCGCGGGATGCGGCGGCTGGCGCAGGTCAGGCAAGATGCTCTTTAATTCCTACCAGTTCGCCTTTGGCTTTCTGCCGATCGTGCTCGCGATCTTCGGACTGCTGGCCGCGCGCGACGCGCGCCGCGCCGCGGCGGGCTTTCTGATTCTGGCGTCGATCGCCTTCTACGGATGGTGGAACTGGCATTACCTGTTCCTGTTCGGCTTCTCGATCTTCTTCAATTTTGGCTGGTCGCTACTGCTCGTGCCGGCGCCGGCAACGGATCCGGCTGTCGCCGATGCGCCGGTCGTGACCCCTGCGCGGGCCACCCGCGCCGCATACGGCGAACGCGCACGGCGCGTGCTGCTGGGATGCGGAATCGGGGTCAATCTGGCGCTGCTCGGCTATTTCAAATATCGCAATTTCATGGTCGCCAGCGCCGGCGCGCTGCTCGGCACGCATTGGCACATGCCGGCGCTCATGCTGCCGCTGGCAATTTCGTTTTTCAGCTTCGAGCAGATCACCTTTCTGAGCAGCGCTTACCGCGGCGAGCCGGGCGCGCGCGACTTCGTCAGCTATTGCCTGTTCATCGCATTTTTCCCCCACCTGATCGCCGGTCCGATCGTGCGCTATGCCGAGATCTATCCGCAGCTCAATCGCAATACGCGCTTTCGCCTGAGCGCGGCAAATCTTTCCGACGGCCTGATGATCTTCGCGATCGGGCTGTTCAAGAAAGTGATGCTCGCCGACACCTTCCGGCCGATCGTCAATCCGCTCTTCGACCGCACCATGCCGCTCGGCTTTTGCGACGCGTGGGGCGGCGCGCTGGCCTTCGCGCTGGAGATCTATTTCGATTTTTCCGGATACTCCGACATGGCGATCGGCCTGGCGCGGATGTTCGGCGTGAAGTTCCCCGAGAACTTCGACTCGCCCTACCAGGCGCGCAGCATTATCCAGTTCTGGCGCCGCTGGCATATCACGCTCTCGTTCTTCCTGCGCGACTACCTGTACATCCCGCTTGGCGGCAACCGGCACGGACCGTTGCGGCGCGACCTCAACCTGTTTATCACGATGGTGCTCGGCGGACTGTGGCACGGTGCGAGCTGGACGTTCGTCATCTGGGGCACGCTGCACGGCGTCTTTCTGTGGATCAATCACGTCTGGAACGACCGGCATCATCGGATGCCCGAGGCGCTGGCCTGGCCGCTGACGTTTGTGCTGGCGACCGCGGCGTGGGTCTTTTTCCGTGCACCGAGCTTTTCGCGCGCGGCACAATTCTTTACCGGGATGGCGGGGCTCGGCGGCTTTGCCTACAACTCGGTGCAGTATTCGATTGGATCGCACGAATGGCTCCTGCTCGGCCTCGGCCTCGCGATCGTGCTGTTCGCACCCAACCGGCAGGCGATTGTCGCCTGGCGCTGGAGCAACGACTGGCTGTGGGCGGGCGCGTTCGCGGTGCTCGCCGGCGTCAGCATCATGGGCATGGCCAATCCACCGCCCTTTATCTACTTCCAGTTCTAGGATGCGCTCGCGGATCAACGGCCGCATCGGCAGCCTGGCGCCGCCGCAGTGAACGCGCCGCGCCGCGTGGTCCTGATGCTCGCGCTGGGAGCCGCGGTGGTGGCCGCCGGGATGGGCTTCAATTACGTCGTTAATCCATACGGCGCGTGGCGGGTCGCGCTGGTCGATCCGATTTATCGCAAGCTCGTCGCCGATCGCGCCCAGATGCCCTATCTGCTGCGCACCACCGCGCCCGTGACCGTTCTGATAGGTAGTTCGCGCGTGCAGATGGGCATGCGGATCGAGCAGGGCTACCGCGACGGGGTGCTCAATGCGTCGCTGGGCGCGGCCACATTGCCCGACCTCGCGCGCATCGTCGACGCGGCGCTCCTCAACCCGCACCTGGAACGGATCGTCTGGGGCGTCGATTTCTATGCGTTCAACGCCAACCACCATCACCGCAACCCACTGTTCGAGGCGCGCCTGGCCGGGGACCCGCGGGTGGTTGCGCAAGATGCGCTGCTCAGCCTGAGCGCGCTGGACGACGGCGGCGACCTGCTCAAGCGCGCGCTGCGCGGCCGCGCCCACCTGCCGTCCACGATGACCGCGACCGTGCCGTGGCCGATGGACTTCATCTGCGATCGCTTTGCGGCGACGCGCGGCCACGGCCTGGCATGGACGCCGCCGGCGAATGTCGCGATCGGACTCGCGCAGGTGCAAGCATGGTTCTACGCGGGCTACGAATTCTCACCCGAGGACGCCGCCCAGATGCGCCGGATCGTCGAGCGGGTGCGCGCCCGGCACGTTCAGATGATCCTGTTCGTGCCGCCGATGACCGCTTACGAGCTTGAGCTGATCCGGCAGGGCGGCCATTGGGGCGACTTCGATCGCTTCAAGATGGCGCTCGCGGCGGCCGGGCCGCTGTGGGATTTCGCCGCCTACAATCCGATCGCGCGGCGTGACCGCCTGTTCCTGGACGTGCTGCACTTGAAGCCCGCGGCGGGTCAGGAGATACTGCGCATCATGCTCGGAGCCGACGCGCAGCCATGCGACGATTCATCACGCGCCGTTGCGCAAAGCGCCCTCAAGGTCGACGCGGAGTCGATCACGCGGGTGCTCGCGGATGAAGATCGAAGGCGCGATGCGGCCGCCGCCGTCGATTCGCCCGCGCGCCGGATGGCCGCGCAGGTGCTGCGCAATCCGCAAAGCCGCGCTGGCGCGGAGCCGGCGGAAGATCAGAACTAGCCGAGTGTCCGGCGGGCGTCGCGCGGGGCGCCGATGTCCGCCATCGCGCCTCATCCGGGGGCCGCGCAATTGGTCGCCGACGGCGCCCATCGGACCCGCTGGCCAGCGCTCGTTCCCCTGATGCCGTTGCGCCGAATCCTTCTGATGTTCTGGCTGACCGCCGCGCTCCTCGCGGGCGGAGTCGCGCTGACCGCGGCGCTCAATCCCTACGGCGCGACCCCGAGCCGCCTGATTGATCCGATCTTCCGCAAGGTCAAGCAGGAGCGCCTCGCCACGCCGTATCTGTTGCGCACGGCCGCGCCCGAAACGATATTGCTGGGCAGTTCGCGCGTGCAGATGGGCATGCGGATCGAGCAGGTCGAACGCGACGGCGTGATGAACGCGGCGATTAAAGGCGCGACGCTCTCACAGATCGCGCGCATCGTCGACGTGGCGCTGCTCAAACCGCGGCTCAAGCGGATCGTCTGGGGCGTCGATTTTTTCGCCTTCGGCACGCGCTGGGATCGCGACGATCCGAACTTCGACGCGCGTATCGCCTACCGCGTCCCGGCGCGTATCGAAGACACCCTGCTCAGCCTCGACGCGCTCGGCGACGGTCTCGACATGGCCAAACGCGCATTGCGCGGCCGCGCGCGCCTGTCGGCCACGATGCGTGCCGGAGTGCCGTGGTCCGCGCAGATGATTTGCGCACAGTACGCCAGCGACCGGATCGGCGGACTCGACGCCGCGACGCCGGCGAATATCGCGATGCAGCTCAGGGATATCGCGTATCTTTATGACCGCTTCGAGTTTTCCCCGGCGCATCTGGAACTGTTTCGCCGCACCGTCGCAAAAATCCTCGCCCATCACGTGCAGCTAATCCTCTTCGTGCCGCCGATGAGCGCCTACGAACTGGAATTTATCCGCCAGAGCGGTCATTGGAGCGACCTCGAGAAATTCAAGCGCGCGCTCGCCGCGGTCGCCCCGTTCGAGGACTACGCCGCGTTCAACGGGATGGCCGTGAAGGACGCATTCTACCTGCAGGTGATCCATTTCAAGGTCGCGCCGGGAGAGGAGATTCTGCGCACGCTGCTCGGGATGCCGGTCGCGGTGTGCGACGCCGACGCGCGGCTCGTCGCGCAAAGCGCGGTGCATATCGACGCGGCCAACGTCGACGCGATACTCGCGATGGAGGATCGTTGGCGTGACGATCAGACGGACCGCGATTCGCGTTATTCCCGCCTGGTGGCCGACGCCGTGCGGCAGGCGAAAATCGATCAGACCACCGGTTCCACGGGCGAGTCCGCCGACGAATGACGCGCCGCCATCCGGCTAGTAGCGGATGAGTTGCGCGGCGAGCGGATCGATCGCGTCGCCGATTTCACTGTACTTGACCGCCTGCCCGGTCTCGATTCGGTACTCGAGCCGAGCGATCTCGGACACCTTCATCCGGTAGTAGTTGGCCACCGAACCCTTGGTCAGGATGCGCGCCTCGTAGGCGGCGGCATTCGCGTAGGATGC
>DATLRA010000039.1:0-3991 GCA_035534935.1 Binataceae bacterium (SeqCode) | reverse complement strand
TCGAGACCATCGTCATCAACCAAATCGCGATGGCCTCGATGTCCGCGAGCAAGGCGGCGCGCTGCGTTATCGCGGCGCGCGGCCGCCGCCTGGTCGATTTCGGATTGCGCCGCAGCCACGGCGCCGACGCCGGCCTGATCGCCGCGCGCTCGAGCTACCTGGCCGGCTTCGTCGGCTCCTCCAACGTCCTCGCCGGCCGCCGCTACGGTATCCCGCTTTACGGCACGATGGCGCACAGCTACGTGATGGCGCACGAGAGCGAGCCTGAGGCCTTCGACCATTTTGCCACGATGTTTCCGCAATTGAGCACCCTGCTCGCCGATACCTACGATACCGTTCGCGGCGTCGAGAACGCCGCGCGTATCGCGCGCCAGCTCAAGGATCGCGGCTTCAAGCTCCAGGCGGTGCGCCTCGACAGCGGCGACCTGGCCGACTTGAGCGTGCGCGCGCGACGTATCCTCGATCAGAACGGGCTTATCGACGTGGCGATCTTCGCCAGCGGCAATCTCGACGAACTGCGCATCGCCGAGCTGCTGCGCGCCGGCGCGCCGATCGACGCGTTCGGCGTCGGCACGGCGATGGCGGTGAGCGCCGATGCGCCGACGCTCGAGGCCGCCTACAAGCTCGGCGAGTACAACGGTGCGCCGCGCCTCAAAACGTCGCCCGGCAAGACCAGCCAGCCCGGCCGCCAGCAGATTTTTCGCGCCTTCAATCCGGCCGGCGGATGCTACGCCGATCTGATTGGCCTGGCCGACGAAGGCACCACTACCGTGGCCCACGAGTTCAAGCCCGCGCCGCATACCGTGACCGCGATGCTCACGCCGCAGATGGCCGCGGGCCTGCCCGTCGCGCCGCGCCCGACGCTGGCCGAATCGCGCGATCGCCTGCTCGGCGCGCTGGCTGTGTTGGGCCCCCGGCAAAAGGACCTCGAGCGGCCCGACATCTATCCGGTGCGCACCACGGCGGCGCTCAACGCGCTGGCGACGACCGCGCGCCTGAGCGCCGAAAAACGTCAGGTGTGAGGCGAGTCGCCCGCCGCGCGCCGACGCCAACGCAATGTCATTTGCAATATTGGGGGGTCCTGGCAGGTCGCGGCATAACTGGATTGGAGAGCATCTGCGCACGTCAGTTTGTCATTCTGAACGAAGTCTGCGCAGTGAAGAATCCCGGATCCGGGACCCGTTCGCTTCGCTCAGGGTGACAGGACGGGCTTGGGTAGAGGGTCTTGAGCCGGTCGCCCAGGATTTGGATTGGGACGCGCGCGGATTCGCGATCCGCTACGCCAGGGCGTGCGCGGCCGCCGTCAGGCAGGCCTCGGTGGTCGCCCAGTCGATGCACGGGTCGGTCACCGACACGCCGTATTTCAGCGCGCCGCGATCGCCCGCCAGCGGCTGATTGCCGGCGCCGAGGTTGCTCTCGATCATCACGCCCATGATGGCCCGATTGCCCGCGCGAATCTGCTCGACCAGCGCGCCCATCACGGCCGGCTGCTGCGTGTCGTCCTTGCCGGTCTGCGCATGCGAACAGTCGACCACCACGCGAGGCTCGAGTCCGGCCTTGGCCAGCATCTTGCGGCATTCGTCGATACTGCCGGAGTCGTAGTTCGAGCTGCGCCCGCCGCGCAGCACCACGTGGGTGTCGGGATTGCCCGCCGTGCGGATAATCGCCGTCACGCCGTCCTGGTTGATGCCGAGGAAGGAATGCGGCCGGCGCGCCGATTCGATCGCGTTGACCGCAATCTGCAGATTGCCCTCGGTGGTGTTCTTGAACCCGACCGGCATCGAGAGCCCGCTCGCCATCTCGCGATGGGTCTGCGACTCGGTAGTGCGCGCGCCGATCGCCGCCCATGAGATCAGGTCCGCGATATACTGCGGCGTGATCGGGTCGAGCATCTCGGTGCCCGCCGCCAGCCCGAGCCGGTTGATCTCGATCAGCAGGCGCCGCGCGATGCGCAGGCCGGCCTCCATGTCGCAGCTATCGTCCATGTGCGGATCGTTGATCAGCCCCTTCCAGCCGACCGTCGTGCGCGGCTTCTCGAAGTACACCCGCATCACGATAAACAGCCGCTCGCCGAGCGCCGTCCGCAGCCGCATCAGCCGCTCGGCATACTCGAGCGCCGCCGCCGGATCGTGAATCGAGCAGGGCCCCACGACGCACAGCAGGCGCGGGTCGGTCCCGCTCAGAATCCGCCGCACGGTCTGGCGCGCGTCGACCACGGTCTGAGCGATCGCTTCGTCCACGCGCAACTCTTCCTTGAGGACGCGCGGAGCGATCAGCTCCGTCGTCGTGACAACATGAAGGTCCTGAATGTTACGCATCGGCACAACCGCAAGATACTAGCCGAAGCACCGCCACCGGCGAAAGCCGCCGATATGCGCCCGCGGCGCCGGCGCGCGTCCGATGATCCGATCTATCCCCTCGCGCGACGCCGGGTTATTTTGGCCGGGCATGGCATCGGACCAGGGAAAATCGCTACCGGGCGGTCTCCGCCACGAATGCTTCCCACGATGAGCCGCGGCGCGATCGCTAAGGCAGTGGACACGACCGTCAAGCCTGCGGCGCCGGCGCATCTCTGGTACGTGCGCATCTTCGCCTTATGCCTGGTGGGTTTCCTGGCCTCCCCGGGACAGCGCCATCTGACTGATTCGGAATATTCGTTCCTGGTCAGCGAGAGTATCCTGCATCATCACACTGCGTCGCTGAACGGCTACACGATTCCGGGGCTTGATCCTGATTCTCTCCCCGCGCACCCCAATCTCCTGACCTTACGTCCATTTTATCAATTGGTCCGGATCAACGGGAAAATCCTCTATTCGTACCCGCCCGGAACTCCAATGCTCTCCCTGCCGTTTGTCGCCGCGCTCAATTTATTGGGCCTTCGAGCTGCGGACGGCGCCGGAGTCTTTAGTCCAGACCGGGAATTCCTGATGCAAAAAATGGTCGCCTCGATGCTGATGGCGGCGCTGGCCTGCATCTTCATGGCGACCGCGCGCATCCTGCTGCCAGTTCGTGCGAGCCTCGCGATCACTCTGATCGCCGCCTTCGGCACCCCGATCTGGAGCTCGGCGAGCCGCACGATGTGGTCGAATACGTGGGAGATCGTGCTTGCTGGACTGGCTATTCTCCTGCTATTGCGCGCGGCCGAGGATCGCGATCGTTTGCATCCCGTGATCCTCGCCACGTTGATGGCGTGGAGCTGTTTCGTGCGGCCCAACAATGCGGTCGCCGTGTTGTGCGTTACGGCATACGTGATTTACGCCGATCGGCGCTCTTTCCTTGCGTACGCGGCGACCGGCGGCGTATGGCTGGCTTGCTTTCTAGTCTATTGGCGCATGACGGTTGGTCAGTATCTACCAGCCTATTTTCGTCTCGGCAGCTCGATTCATTTGTGCGCTCTGGGCGCCGGCCTCGCCGGAGTCTTCTTCAGTCCGTCGCGCGGTCTCTTCATCTTCGTCCCCGTCGCGATCATTCCCATCTACCTGGTGATCCGGCACTGGCGCGATTTACCGCACCAGCCGCTCGCGATCATGGCCGCGGCGATCGTCGTTGCGAATATCCTGCTGGTGGCAAGCTGGCTAAGCTGGTGGGGTGGATGGTCGTTCGGGCCGCGGCTGCTCACCGACACCATTCCGTGGTTCGTGCTGCTCACGATTCTGGGCTGGAAGGGCCGCGAGAATTATCACCTGCTCATTCCATCCGAGGTGCCGCGCCGTTCGGCCGATCGTACGCTGGTCGCGGTCACGGCGATCCTTGCCGCGGTCAGTATCGCGATCAACGGCTGGGGATCGATTTCGCAACAACCGCTGCTCTGGAATTATCGGATGGACGTCGACCGGCATCCCGAGCGCTTGTGGGACTGGCGCGCGCCGCAATTTCTCGCCGGCTTGATCGACGAGCCCGTACCGCCGCCCGCATCGCCCAAGTGATCGCCCGGGTCGGCGCGCGGCCGCAGCTTGCGCGCCGCATCCGGGTGGCATATCTCCAAAACTGG
>DATLRA010000038.1:0-29939 GCA_035534935.1 Binataceae bacterium (SeqCode) | reverse complement strand
CATCGCCGCCGCGCCGGTGGTGCGCGCGTCGTCAAAGATCGCGAGCCAGTTCGCGCCCGCGCCTGCGAGTCCGGTGCCGACCAGTTCGGAGGCCCCCAGGCAGAAGGCGAGATCCGCGATGCGTTGCGGATCGGCTATCGCCGCGTCCATCGCCGCCGGAGTCTGTTCGGCGAGCTTCAACAAAAAGGCGATCGCGAGGCGCTCGTCGGGGGCGCGATCACGCACCTGCGTCAGGGTGCGTGCGGCCGCGTCGCCGTTACCCAGGCGATCGGCCAGGTGCGCCGCCAGCGCACGCAATTCCGGTGCGAAGCCCGTCAAATCCATCCCGCAAAACAATAGCAGAGGACGCCGGCTAGCGCTGCGACGGCCGCTGGCGGCGCGGGCTTATTGACCTAATGCGGTGGCGGAGGGGAACCGTCGCGGCACAAGCGATCGCAAGATCGATCGCTTGTGCCGCGCTTGAGACGGCCGTGGCACCGGTGCTTATGAATCGGAGTCGGCGCCCTGCTCGTCGGCGATCACGCGCGTGTGACGCCCCGCATGTCGCCTGCCAACCGACGCTGAAGAGGTGGTGTGATGACGCGTGTGATGCGCCGCATGCACGGCGACCGAACGAATCGCATGGTGACGGTAGTGATGCGCCCGGTGGGGCGGCGCGAAATCGGTTCTGACGACCGGCGGCGGTGGAGCATGGTCGTTTTCGATATCGGGGAAATACTGGTTCTCGTGCTGATGAATTTCGAGCGCGGCCAGGAACTCGGCATAATAGTTCCGGGCGGCGAAGCCGAAATGCGGTCCGTTGTAGTTCTGCACGATACGATCGTAATTGCCGCCAAATTCCGACGATGCCTCGGCGGTTCCGCCCGTGCCGTAGTTATACGCGGTGATCGCCAACGGCCAACTGCCTAGCGCGTCATAGTTCGATCGCAGCAACTCGGCGGCCGCTTCGGTCTCGGTCGTCGGATTGAGCCGATCATCGTGGTAGCGCGTGATGCGCATGTATTCCTTGCCGGTGCCGCGCGTAAACTGCCAGATACCGACGGCGCCGGCGCTCGATTTGGCCCGGCTGTAGAAGCCCGACTCGACCGTCGCCAGCGTAACCAGTTCGGGTGGCAGGCCGGCGGCGCGGAAGATCCGCTCCATCGAGACGCGGTAATATCGGCTGCGTACCAGACCTTCGCGGAAACGTTCCTGCAGGCCCTGCTGCACGCGCAGATTTTGCGCCGCGACGGCGCAGGCGGAGCGCGGTTCGCCGGCGAACATATTGGCGACGCGTTGTTCCTCCGGATTGGCGGGCGGCTGGCCGGCCGCCAGGCGGTTGAGAATATCGGCGTACTTGTTCTTCAGATAATCGTTGGCCGATTCGACCTCGTCGCGGCTCGGATCACCGTCGCCCGGCAGATGCATCACCTGGTAGACGCGGTCAATCTGGTCGCGATCATGAATGATGAAGTCACGATCCGAATAGGTCGCAAATATCGCCACCCAGAACTTCACGTTGGGCGCAATCGCCGCCGGATGTGGAAACGGATATTCCGAACCGGCCAAGGCGCGCGTGCGCGTCGCGCCGATAATCAGCAGACCAGCCAGCGCGGCCGTCAGCGTTCGCCGCAGCCATCTTCCATTACTGAATTTTCCGCTCGGCAAGTTCCCCTCCCCATCGATCTCAGTCGAATTCACCACATCCCGGAGACTACGGCCCCGGACCTTCCTCCGCCAAACGGCATGTATATCGAATAAAGACTTGGTGACGCACAGTCAATGCTCGCTGCTGACGATTATTGACAGTAGATGCCCAATTTTCGCCTGGATATTCATTGCTGGCTCTAAGCGGCTTGTGGTGACGGGTTGCGGCTGACGAGGTTGCTCCTGGGGCGCGGCAGCAGCGGGGGCGCTTGAGACCGGTTGGCGCGGGCGGCTAAGCTCGGAGCGACGTGCCGCCCGATGAAATCGAAATAGTTCCGCTCGAGCGGCCGATCGCCGCGACCATCGACGTTCCCGGATCGAAGAGCATCACCAACCGCGCGCTGCTGCTGGCCGCGATGGCCGACGGGCGCTCGGTAATCGACGGCGCACTGCTCAGCGACGACACGCGGCGGATGGCGGCGGCGCTGGTCGCGCTGGGCTTCGTGGTGGACATAGCCGAGGCGGCGCGCCGCATCACGGTCGACGGACGCGGCGGTGCGATTGCCGCGGCGCGCGCCGATCTCGACGTCGGCGGCGCGGGCACCGCGATGCGGTTTCTGGCCGGCTTCGTGACGCTCGGGCGCGGCCGTTACCGGCTCGACGGCAACGCGCGGATGCGCGAGCGGCCGGCCGGCGCGCTGATCGATGCGCTCGCCGCCATCGGCGTCAAAATCTCGAGCGAGCGTGGCGACGGCTGTCCGCCGATTGTGATTGATACGCGCGCGGGCCCCTGCCTTGGCGGCGCGGCGACGATTGACGCGAGCCTCTCGTCGCAATTTGTCTCGGCGATGCTGATGCCGGCGCCGCTGTGGCGTGACGGCCTCAGGCTGATCGCGCCGGGCGACACCGCGCGGCCGTTCATCGCGATGACGCTCGCATTGATGGAGCGGTGGGGCGCCGTGAGCAGCGTCGCGGGCGACGCAATCACGGTGCCGGGCGGCCAGCGCTATCGCGCGATGAACTTCACGGTCGAGCCCGACGCCTCGAGCGCGAGCTATTTCGCCGCGGCGGCGGCGCTGGCCGGAGGCACCGTCGTGATTCGCGGCCTGGGGCGCGACTCGATCCAGGGCGACGCGCGCTTTATCGATCTGCTCAAGCGGATGGGTGCGCGGGTGACGTGGCGGATCGACGCGGTCGAGGTGATCGGCACCGGGCGGCTGGCCGGCGTCGACGCGGCGCTCAACGCGATGCCCGACATGGTGCCGACGCTCGCCGCGATCGCGCCGTTTGCCTCATCGCCGACGCGAATTCGCCAGGTCGGCTTCATTCGCTATCACGAGAGCGACCGGATTCGCGTGCTCGCGACCGAGCTGCGCCGGTTGGGCGCAAGCGTGCGTGAGTTCGACGACGGGCTCGAGATCGAGCCGTCGCATCTGCGGCCCGCGGCGATCGAGACCTACGACGACCATCGGATCGCGATGGCGTTTGCGGTGGCCGGGCTTAAGCTCGGCGGCGTGAGAATCAAGGATCCCGGCTGCGTGGCCAAGACCTATCCGGATTTCTTCACCGACCTCGCGCACCTGCGCCACGGCTGACCGCGTCCTGCTGCCGCGCGCGGATTTCACCTCTGATGGTACAGCGGATGGCCGCGGAAATTCGTATGCACGCGGCTGAAGTGCTCACCCTCCAGGTTGGCGAAATAGAGATCCTGCAAGCCCGGACCGCCGAAAGCGCAATTGGTCGGATGGTCGAGCCGTTCGCTGGCCGGGTCGTCGATCATCATGATCCATTTGCCCGACTTGTCGATCTGCAGGATTTGATTGGCGGGTAACAGGATCTTGTCGTGCGGCGGCTCGCCCTCTTTTTTGGCTTTGCCGGGCAGCGTCACGAAGAGGTTGCCGTCGAGGTCGAACGCCATGCCGTCGGGAATCGCCGGAAAATCCTTCGAGTAGATTTCCGGCTTGCCGAACGTTCCGTCCTTCTTAATCTGGATGCGCAGACAGTCGTAGCGCGTCGATTCGAGCACGTAGACCGCCTCTTCCTTGGGATCGATCGCGGTGCCGTTGGCGAGGTAGATGCCGGTCGCGACGATTTCGCTTTTGCCGTTGCGCCGGATGACCACCAGTGCGCCCTTGGGCGAAGGTTTCAGCAACTCGGGCAGGATGTGACTGATGTTGCTGGTGCTGGAGTTCGAGACGTAGAGATTGCCCTCGGCGTCATAGGTCGCGAAGTTGGGCAGGCTCAGATGGAGGCCGCCGACCTGGTCGGCGACGATCGAGGTCTTGCCGTCGCGCGTCAGGCGGACGACCGCCTCTTTGCCGAGGTCGCAGTAGACCAGGTCGCCGTTGCGATCCATCGCGACGCCGTTGGGAATCGAGCCGGCGGGCAGCGTCGCCAGTTCGCTGACCCGGCCGTCGGGCGAGACTTTGTACATTACGCCGTTGCGGCCGCCGCCGTAGACGTTGTTGTCCTTGTCGACGACCACGCCCTCGGACTTCAGGACGCCGCGTCCGAACACCTCAACCGCGCTTACCGGGAATGTCGCCATGCTTCGGTCCTCTCTTCGCGCCTCGTCGATGGGCTTCGCTGGTTAACCGGAAACCCGCGTGCACCGGCGAAATCCGGCTGGCCCGCAGTCCAGTCCCTCGGCCTAGCAACTCCGGCCGCGATGCGCAATCGGGACGGCGGCGCGGTCGGTTCGATTGCTGATCCAGTTGACGTTCGAGGGGGGCGGAGCGGATGCGCCCGCGCCGCCCCCCTTCCCGCGCTCGAGGGTCTAATCAACCCTGCGACAGCTTCTTCAGATCCTCGGCCCAGTTCTCGTACGGGCGCAATGGTGTGATCTCGATATTCTTGGCGATGTGCGCGAAGCCGAGCTTCCAGATCGGCAGTTCGTACATCGCGTGATCGAGGTCGTCGGCGCTCGGCACGTCGAGCACCGCGATGACGATCGGCTGGCCGGCGGCCTTCCAGATACCCTTGATCGCGCCCGCCTTGACGGCACCGAGCGCCGCTTCGGACTCCTTGAGCCACACACCGTAAAACTCCTGGTTAGTCTTGTCGGCCGGCTTGTCGATATAAACCTTGAGCATGAACAGCATCGTCGTCACTCCCTGGAGAAAATACTCGGTTGAAATCCGGTGGTAAAAACGTTTTCGGCGGCTACTTGATCGCGGCCGGATTGACCGGCGATCCGGCGCCGCGCACCACTTTAAGCGGTGCACCGACAAACAGAAAGGTGTACTGGCCGTCGGCCTCGCAATCGGCCGCGAGGTCCTCGAGCCAATCGATCTCGTTGAAGATGACGCCCTGATCGTGAAGCAGCGCCGCGTGCAGCGCGATCACCGTGCCGCTCTCCTCGTGCATGGTCTGCTCGCTCGCGATCGTGTCGGTGCCGATCGAGGGAATCTCCATGCGATGGAACCAGTTGACCATCTCGGAACTATAGGCGAGGCCGGGCTCCTTGAACTCGCCGTTGGGGAAGATGCCCTGAAAGCCGCTGTCGTAGAAGCGCTTGAGCCATCCGGTGCGGATCAGCAGGATGTCGTGCTTTTCGATGGTGCATTGCTGGCGCGCGGCGGCCGCCTCGAGATCGGCGACGGTGATTGGCTCGTTGGCGTCGAGCGAGGGCTTGCCCTTGAGCCGCGCGATATCGAGCAGGATGCCGCGGCCGACCACGCCGTGATTGGCGATCGGCTCGATCGAGCATTTCTGCAGGCCGCCGATAGTGGTTTTGGCATCATACCCGTTGTAGAGTTTATCGCCATACCAGACATGGCCGAGCGCGTCGTACTGGGTGGTGCCCTGGAGGTACATCACGATTACGTCGTCGGCATATTCGATCCCGCCGGGCATCGGCTGCGCGAGCCCGCTCAGGTAAAACCCCTTGTCCATCGCCATGGTGCGGATCGGCTGCGAGCGCGACGGGTAGAGTGGGTCGCCCTTGGGATGGGCCAGCGGCACGCCGAGCATGAAGACCTTGCCGCTCTTGATCGATCGCGCGCCGCGCAGCACTTCGGCGCTGGTCAGGAAGTTGAGCGCGCCGATTTCGTCGTCGGCGCCCCAGCGGCCCCAGTTCTTCGGTGCGTCCTTGAGCAGTTCGGTAAAGTCCACCGGCTTCTTGGCCATCAGCAATTACCTCCGACAATAAATGATCATCTCGCCGGCCGCCGGGCGCGCGTCGCGCGGTCGTGACTGGCGAGCGGCGCCAGCAGGCTACTACGATCGATGGCGGCGCGGGAACTCCCATCGACGCCGCATCGATGGCCGCGCGCGAACTCCGGCCCGCGCGGGGACGGTGCAGCATGCGCGCGCCGGCGGCGGCGGCAAATCGTTGGCTTGCGCTGGCGGACGCAACGACCTAATGATCGCGAACGGCCGGTGCGTGCGGCCGATATAAAGACGTTCAAAATTCGGGGAGACCGCTATGAATCTCGACCCACAGATGAAAGCGATACTGGACCAGCTTGCGGGCGCCGGCGCCAAGTCGTTCAACTCCATGACGCCGGCCGAGGCGCGCGAGGGAATTCGCCTGCTGGTGCAGGTGTTTGCCGGCACGCCCGACGAGGTCGCCAAAGTCGAAGACCGCCGGATTCCCGGTCCGGCCGGCGAAATTCCGGTGCGCATCTACACCCCGGCGGGCGCCGCGCCCAAGGGTGCGCTGGTCTATTTTCACGGCGGCGGCTGGGTCATCGGGGATATCGCCACGCATGACGACTTGTGCCGGTCGCTGGCCAAGGGCGGCGGATGCGTGGTGGTCTCGGTCGATTACCGCCTCGCACCCGAGCATAAGTTCCCGGCCGCGCCCGACGATTGTTACGCGGCGACCAAATGGGTCGCGGCCAACGCGGCGGCGCTCGGCGTCGACGCCAAACGGATCGCCGTCGGCGGCGACAGCGCGGGCGGCAATCTGGCGGCCGTGGTCGCGCAGATGGCGCGCGATAAGGGCGGACCGGCGATCGCGTTTCAGCTTCTCTATTATCCGGCGACCGATTGGTCGAAGGAATCGGCCTCGCAACGCGAGTTCACGCAAGACGGCTATATCCTGTCGCGCGGTGACATGGTCTGGTTCTACGACCATTACATGGTGAGCGACAAAGACCGCACCAATCCCTATTTCAGTCCGGCGTGCGCCAAGAGTCTGGCCGGGCTGCCGCCCGCGCTGGTGCTCACAGCGTCGATCGATCCGCTGCGCGACGAGGGTGAGGCCTACGCCGAGGCGCTCAAGGGTGCGGGCGTGGCGGTCAAGGCGGAGCGCTATGACGGCGTCTGCCACGGCTTTTTGATGATGGCGGGTAAGCTCGACGCGGCCCAGCGCGCGATCGCTCAGTCGTGCGCGGAATTGCGCCGGGTGATTGGCAGCTAGCGCCGTCAGGCCGCCGGCCCGCGCGCGGCGCGAATGACCCGGCGAGCCTGCGGCAATGAGTGACGACCAGCTCGATTTGCGCATCGTCGGCGTTGACCCCGGCGAGATCGTCGACGGCGCGCAGCGCCTGACGATGCGCACGACGCGCGGGCCGATCGCGATGATCATGCACGCGGCGGAGGCGCCGGCGTCACGCGCGGTGCTATGCGTCAGCGGCGCGCTCGGCGGCTTCGACGGACCGGCGCAGCTCTACGTGCGGCTGGGCCGCGAATTGCCCGGCCGCGGCATCAGTGTGGTGCGGCTCAACTATCGCGCGCCCAACGACTTCGCCGAATGCCTGATTGACGCGGTCGCCGGGCTGGCCTTCATCAAGGGTTTAGGCCACGCGCGCGCCGCGCTGGTCGGCCATTCGTTTGGCGGCGCAATCGCGATCAACGCCGGCACGCTCAGTGCGACTGCGGCGACCGTGATCGCGATCTCGAGCCAGCTCGCCGGCGCGCACGTGGCCGATCGGCTCGCGCCGAAGCCGGTACTGCTGATTCATGGTATGGCTGACGAAATTCTGCCCCATCGCAGCTCCGAATTGATCTTCGAGCGCGCGGGCGAGCCCAAACGACTGTGCCTGCTCGACGGCGCGGACCATCGCCTGAGCGGACGCGGCGACGAGATCTTCGCGCTGGCCGAAGATTGGATCGCGGCGCATCTCTGAAGCGCCCGTCGCGCGGCGTACCGGCGCAACCATCGGGACGTGCGGCGGAAGATCTGGACGCCTGCGACTGGCGCCTATAGGCTTTCGCCACGGGCCTCGCCCGATGAAGCACAGGACGGGCATGCGCCCGGGCAGTTGATACAGCGATGAAGATTCCAGTTGCAGTGGTCGGAGCCACCGGGATTGCGGGCCAGCAGGTGCTGGCGGCGCTCGACGGTCATCCGGATTTCGAAATTGCCGCGCTGGCGGCCTCCGAACGGTCAGCCGGGCGGACGTTTGACGAGGCGATCACCGACGCCGACAGCGGGATGCGCCGCTGGTACGTCGACGGCGGCGAGCCGCCGCGCGCCGCGCTGGGGCTCACCGTGCAGGAGGCCCGGGCGCTCAAGCTCGACGGGATTGGCGTGGTCTTCGCGGCGATCGAATCCGAGGCCGCGCGCGAACTCGAACCGCTCTACGCCGCGCACGCGCCGACCATCAGCACCGCGCGGCCCTTTCGCATGGAGCCCGACGTGCCGCTGGTCATCCCGGGCGTCAACCTCGAGCATCTCGCGATCGTCGCCGAGCAGCGGCGGCGGCGCGGCTGGAAGGGCTTTCTGGCGACGCTGCCGAATTGCACGGCGACCGGTCTGGCGGTGACGCTCAAGGCGCTCGACGAGCGTTTCGGCGTCGACGCGACGATCGTCACCACGATGCAGGGGATTTCAGGCGCGGGGCGCGACTTGCCGGCGCTCGATATCGTCGAGAACATCATCCCGTACATCCCGCGCGAGGAAGAGCGCGTGACGATCGAGACGCGCAAAATCCTGGGGCGCGTCGGCGAAGGCGCGATCGCGGAGCATCCGGTACGCGTCGGCGCGACCTGCACGCGCGCATCGGTGCTCGCGGGCCATACTGAAGCGGTCACGGTGGGGCTCAAGCGTGCGGCGTCGGTCGAAGAGGTAATCGCCGCGATGGAGAGTTTCGGCGGCGCGTTCACCGCGCTCGGACTGCCCAACTCGCCCAAACACATGATCACCGTGCATCGCAATCCGATGCGGCCGCAGCCCCGGCTCGATCGCGACGCCGAACGCGGCATGACCACCTCGGTCGGGCGCGTGCGTGCCGACGAAGTGCTGCCCAACGGCGTCAAGTACCTGCTGGTCAGCCATAACGCCGCGATGGGCGCGGGCCGCGGCGCGGTGCTGCTCGCCGAGTATCTCAAGCACAGCGGCATGCTCGGCTAATTCGCTGGCGCGTGGCGCGCATTCGCGATCCGTGTGTCGAGCGCGCCCGCGCTCAACCCGCGGATGCTGTGCCGTCCGTGCGCGACGCGTCGGCGCCGGCCGCCAGCGCGAGAAAATCCGCCAGATGGATCACGCGGGTACGCGCGCCGCGCCGGCGTAATTCGGCTGCAATCTGCAATTCGCATCCGGGATTGCCGAGCACGACGTAGTCGGCGCCGGTCGCCGCGATATGGTCGGCCTTGCGCGCGACCAGCGCGCGCGCCATCGCCGGTTCGGTCAGGTTGTAGCTGCCGGCCGATCCGCAGCACAGATCGGATTCCGCCATCTCGATTAAATTGACCCCGGGGATCGCGCGCAGGATTGCGCGTGGCGCGTCGCGCACGCCGAGCCCATGCGCCAGATGGCACGAGTCGTGGTAGGTGACGGTCGCGCGGAACTCGCGCGTGAAGCGATGGCCGCGCGCCACCATCAGCGAACTCAAATCGCTCACGCATGCGGCGACGCGGGCGGCGGCCGCGCCCAGTTCGCTATCGTCCTTGAGCAAATCGCCGTAGCCGGCAAACACCGCGGCGCATCCCGAGGCCGCCGAGACGATCGCGCCGGCGCCGCTCTGCTCGAATTCGCGGACGTTGGCGCGGGCAAATTCGCGCGCGCGTTCCAGGTTGCCGTTATGCAGATCAAGCGCGCCGCAGCATTGCGTGCGGGCCAGATGCGCGACGCGATAGCCGGCCGCCGCGAGCGCGCGCTCGGTGTTCCAGTTCTCGGCGTCGGTGAGCACCTGCGCGACGCATCCGTGATGCACCACGGCGGTCGGCGCGTCGGCCGTGACGGTGGCGGCATCGCCCGACGAATGCGGCGCGGGTGCGCGCGGTGCGCGCGGCGGGATCAGATCGAGCCAGTCGCGCATCGCGGCCGGCGCCACCCGGCGCATGAGCGGCCGCAGTCCGGCCCGTTCGGCCAGCCGAACCGGCGCGAGCAGCACGCGCATCCGGGCGGGATAGGGAAAGATCGCGTTGATGACGCGGTTGCGCAGGCGCTCGGCCAGGCCGCGCCGGTAATTGCGCTCGACGTACACGCGCGATTGTTCGATCAACTTGCCGTAATGCACGCCCGATGGGCACGCGGTCTCGCATCCGCGGCATTCCAGGCAGAGGTCGAGATGGCGCACTGCATCGGCGTCGAGCGTGAGCGAACCGTCGGCGAGCGACTTCATCAGGTAGATGCGCCCGCGCGGCGAATCGACCTCGGCGCGCGTGATGACGTAGGTCGGGCAGGCTTCGAGGCAGAGACCGCAATGCACGCAATCGAAGAGCAGTTCGTAATCGACGACTTGGCGCAGCGCGCGTGCGGGAGTGGCCGCGGCAATCGCCGGCGCCACGCTGGCGGTGGTTTCCGGCTTCATCGTAGTCGCCATCGCGGTGCGCTCACAGTCCGCCGACGAAGCATTGCGGATTGAAGACTCCGTGCGGATCGAACGTGCGCTTGAGCGTCTTCATCAGGGCGAACGCAGCGCGCGGCGGCTGATCGAAAAACTCGAGCCCGGTGCGTATCTCGGATGCGGCGCGCAGCACGCGGAGATTGCCGCCGGCGGCGCCGACCGTCGTGCGAATTCGCGCGAGCGCCGCGCGTGCCTCCGCCGGATTCGCGCCGCTGCTCAACGAAATGCGCGCGACGCCGCATCCCGCATGCGCGACGAATTCGACCTCCGCCGGCTCGAGACAGCGTGCCAGTTCGGCCGGCGGCACGGCGATCAGCGCGACGATCGCGGCATCGGCGAAATCGCAATCGCGCAGCCGTTCGCGCGCCGCTATCGCCTCGGCTCCCGTCACGATCTTCGCGGCGGGCGCGAGCATCGAGAGTGCGCGCGCGCTCAACTCCGCGACTTCGGCGTTGCTGCCGCCCAGCCCTGCGATCACCGTAAAGCCGCCGCGCAAGCCGATCGCGCGGCTGGCGGCCGGGCTCGCGACTTCGAGATGCGCCAGTGCGGCGGCGTGATGAATTTGCGCGGCGGCGGCACATGCGGAAGCGACGTCGCCATACGCGGCGAACGCGAAAGCGTATTGCTCCGCAATCGGGCGCACCTTGAAAGTGGTCTCCGTGATCACACCAAGCGTGCCGAACGATCCCGTCATCACCTTCATCAAATCATAACCGGCGACGTTTTTGACCACGCGCCCGCCGCCATGCACCAGGCGCCCGCTGTGGCCCGCGAAGCGCACGCCGATCAGCAGGTCGCGCACGGTGCCCTCCGCATGGCGCATCGGTCCGGCGTGCGCGGCGCCAATCAGCGCGCCGAGCGTCGCCAGTTCGGGATGCGGCGGGTCGGCGGGCAGATGCTGTCCGTGTTGCGCGGTCTGCCGGTTGAGCGCGGCCAGCGTCAGACCGGGCTCGGCGATGATCGTCATGTCGTCGGGCTCGTAGGCGATGATCGCCGCCATGTGGGCGAGCGAAACTCCAACGGCCACCGGCACCGGACGCATCTCCGCGAGTGTGCGTCCCGCGCCGATCGGGGCGAGCGTGACCGCGTCGGCCTCGCACTTGCGGATGATCTCGGCGACTTCGCGCGCGTCGCGCGGTTCGGCGATGATCGACGCGGCCCGCGTCTCGCGGCCCCGCGGCGCGCGTATCCGCGACTCGCCGATCAGCGCGGTGAAGGTGCGGACGAGTTGCGGAGCGTCGTGATCGTTCATCGGCGAGTGCGCGTCAGAGCCGGACCGTTATAGCGGAACCATCGGGTTGGGACTATCGGATAATGACGATCGAATCGGGACTATCAAATCGGAACTTGGCGGCGCGGCGCGCTGACTTCGACGCACGAACCGGGCGTGGGAATCACCTTGTTCGGATTGGCGCGTCCGCCGGGATCAAACACGCGCCGCAGCTCGCTCATCACGATCAGGTCTTCGGGCGAAAAGATCAGCGGCATCTCGGCGATCTTCTCGGCGCCGATACCGTGCTCGCCGGTCAGGCTGCCGCCCATCGCGACGCACGCCTGCAGGATTTCGCGGCCCGCGGCGACCGCGCGGCGGGTCTGGTCGGCGTCGCGTTCGTCGTAGAGCACGATCGGATGGATATTGCCGTCGCCCGCGTGAAACACATTGCCGATCCGCAGGTTATTGCGCAGCGCGATCGCGCCGATCGCGCGCAGGATATCGGGTAGGCGCGTGCGCGGCACCACGCCGTCCTGCGTGGCGTAATTGGGCGCCAGCCGCCCGACCGCGCCGAACGCGCGCTTGCGCGCCTTCCACAGGATTGCCCGCTCGGCGTCGTCGCGCGCCAGCCGCACTTCGCGCGCGCCGGCCCCGCGCACCAATTCGCCGACCCGCTGCGCATGATCGTCAAGGCCGGCGGTGGCGCCGTCGAGCTCGATGATCAGCACGGCGCCCGCGTCCGTCGGCAGGCCCGCATGAAAGGCCGCTTCAACCGCGCGGATGATCAGTTGATCCATCAGCTCGATCGCGCACGGAATGATGCCGGCCGCGATAATCGCCGAGACCGCGCGGGTCGCGTCGTCGACGTCGTTGAAAACCGCGAGCATCGTGCGCCGCGCCTCGGGCTCGCGCGTGAGCTTGAGCGTCGCGCGCGTCACGATTCCCGCAGTGCCCTCGGCGCCGACCACCGCGCCCACCAGGTCGTAGCCGCAGCGCTCCTCGGCCGCACTGCCGAGCGCGGCAATCTCGCCGTCGGGCAGCACGATTTCGAGGCCGAGCACGTGATTGGTGGTGACGCCGTATTTGAGCGTATGCGGACCGCCGGAGTTCTCGGCGATATTGCCGCCGATCGTGCAGGCGGCTTGCGACGACGGATCGGGCGCGTAAAAGAAGCCGCGCGCCGCGACCGCGTTGCTGACGTGCAGATTGACCACGCCGCTTTCCACCTCGACGCGCCGGCTTAAGTAATCGACCGCGAGTATCCGGTTCATGCGCGAAGTGCAGATCATCACCGGCGCGCCCAGCGGCAGGCATCCGCCGGACAGTCCCGTGCCGGCGCCGCGCGGCACAAACGCCACGCCGTCGCGATGCAGTATTTTCAGCACGGCGCTGACTTCGGCGGTGGTCCGCGGCCGCAGCAGAATTTCGGGCGCGGCCTTTTCGATCGTCCACCCGTCGCATTCGTAGACTTTGAGCTCGGCCGCGCGCGAGACCACCGCGTCGTCGCCGATCGCCGCGCGCAGCTCCGCGATCAGGTGCGGATCGAGCCGTGAGGTGCCGTTGCTGGACATTGCGCCGACCTTAGCACGGCGGTGGCCCGATGCGCGCGCGCTATCCGATGGTTCCAATTTCGCGGCGCGCGCCGCTAAGATAGACGCGATCTATCGATTCGGCGCCGTCAAAAGCGGCGGCGCCGCGCAACCGCCGCCCGCGCGGCAGCTTCGATCGGAGAGGCAAACTTGGCGCTGAGCTTTCCTGAACTGCAACCCGGCGTGCGGATCCTGATGGGCCCCGGACCGTCCAACGTCAGCCCGCGCGTGATGAAGGCGATGGCCTCGCCGGTGGTCGGCCATCTCGACCCCGATTTCATCCGCACAATGGAAGATATCAAGCGGCTGTTGCGGATCGTTTTCAACACCGCCAACGAGATTACCTTTCCGGTGTCCGGCACCGGATCGGCCGGGATGGAAACCGCGCTGACCAACCTGATCGAAGAGGGCGACGCCGTCGTGATCGCCGCCGCCGGGGTCTTCGGCGAGCGGATGGCCGACGCGGCCGACCGCCTCGGCGCGCACGTCCATCGGGTCGACGCGCCGTGGGGCCGGATCATCGAGCCCGAACGCATCGAGGCCGCGCTCAAGGCCGCTGGTCAGCCCAAGCTGCTAGCGATCGTCCATGCGGAGACTTCGACCGGCGCCTGGCAGCCGGTCGAGGGTCTCGGCGCGATCGCGCATCGCCACGGCGCACTGATGGTGCTCGATGCGGTCACTTCGCTCGGCTGCGTGCCGGTCGAGATCGATCGCTGGGAAGTCGACGCCTGCTATAGCTGCACCCAAAAGGGGCTCAGCGCACCGCCCGGACTTTCGCCCGTAACCTTCAGCGAGCGCGCGATGGCGGCGGTGCGGGCGCGCAAGACCAAGTGCCGCTCGTGGTACTTTGACCTTGCCATGATCGAGCGCTACTGGGGCGCCGAGCGCCTCTACCATCACACCGCGCCGATCACCATGAACTACGCGCTCTACGAGGCGCTGCGCGCGGTCGTCGACGAGGGACTCGAGGCGCGCTTCAAGCGCCATCGCGACAACGCCGCCGCCCTGCAGGCGGGGCTCGCCGCAATGGGCCTCGAGCCGGCTGCCCAGGAAGGCTATCGCCTGCCCCAGCTCGCCGTGGTCAAGACGCCCGCGGGCATCGACGAGGCGCAGGTCCGCGCCGCGCTGCTGCGCGACTACAACCTCGAGATCGCGGGCGGCCTCGGCCCGTTCAAGGGCAAGGTCTGGCGCATCGGCACCCTGGGTGAATCGTCGCGCCGCGAATTTGTCACGCTCGCGCTGGGCGCGCTTGAGACGGTACTCGCATCGATGGGTGTGGAGCTCTCGCGCGGCGCCGCGCTGGCGGCCGCGGCCGAGGCCTATCGCCGGGTCGCGCAGGACTGAAGCGCCGCCAGTCCGCGCGCCAGATGCCGCGGCGCCGGGCGCGCCTTCAAAACGGGCGCAAAAAGACCATGATCAGGATCAGCAGCAGGATCAAGCTGATCGCGCCGTGGATGATGCTGAATTCGCGGCGCGTCGCGCTCGCCGGATCGCTCTCAAGCGCGATCACGCGGCGATACAGCTTGACGTGAAAGAACAGCATCACCAGCACCAGCGCGATCTTCACGTGCATCCAGCCAAAGTTCAGCACCGCCGGCTCGACCAGCAAGGCGAAGACCCCGAACAGCACCGCGACGATCACGCCGATATTGGAACTCACATGGAACACCCGCCGCGCCGCCACCACCAGGCGCTCGCGCCCGGCGCCGACCTCGTCGGGCACCAGCGTCATCAGGCTGGTCACCACCAGCAGGCTTCCGATCCACAGGATCACGCCAAAGACGTGGAATACCAATATCCAGCGTAACGTGTTGGTCTCTCCTTGCGACGGCTACGCGTCCGCCGCGATATCGCGCGTTAGCACCAGCGCCGCCACGGCAATCAATGCGGCCATGATATACGCCGCGGCCGGTCCCAGCATCGCATACGCCGCGCCGCCCGCGATCGGTCCGCCGATGCGCGCGAGCGACAGCGCGCTCTGGTTGATGCCCAGGACTTCGCCCTGCAGATGGCGTTCGGTGCGCTTCGAGATCAGGCTCGCGATCGATGGGCTGGCGAAGCCGTAACCGATCGCGACCAGCGCCAGCATCACGAACAGAATCGCATGCGATGAGAGGCTGGCGAGCGGCGCCAGCCCGATCGCCAGCGCGATCATGCCGCCGCGGATCAGCGCCACTTCGCCCGTGCGCTTGACGATCTTGCCGAGCAGGTAGCCCTGCACCAGCGCCTGCATCAGGCCCGCATAGGCGAGCAGTCCGCCTACCCCCGCCGGACCGTAGCCATACACGGCGGCGGCCATCAGGGCGAAGGTCGCCTCGAGCGCCGCCATCGCGCTGGTGGCCAGAAACGCGATCGCGAACAGCCGCGTCAGGCGATGCGCCAAAAGTTGGCGCGGCAGATTCACGATCGGCGCGGCGATCCGGCTCAGCTCAAACCGCGCGCCCGGATCGGGTGCATGCGATTCCGGCAGGCGCAGCGCGGCGAAAATCAGATTGGCGAAGGTCAGCGCCGCCGCGCAGAAGACCGGCGTGCGCAGGCTCGCATGCCCGAGCAGACCGCCAATCGCCGGGCCCAGCACGAAGCCCAGGCCAAAGGCCGCGCCGATCAGGCCCATGCCGTGGGCGCGGCCCTCTTCGTCGGTCACGTCGGCGACGTAGGCCTGCGCGGTCGAGACCGTCGCGGCGCACGCGCCATGCACCGCGCGGGCCACCAGCAGCCAGAAAAAGGTCCCGGCGAATCCGTAGATGACGTAGCCGATCGACGAACCGAACAGGCCCAGCATGATCACCGGGCGCCGCCCGAAATGATCCGACACGCGGCCGAGCACCGGCGCGCAAAACAACTGCGCCAGCGAATAGACCGACAGGATGAGACCGATGCCGAGCGGCCCAACGTGCATCCGCGCCGCGTATAACGGCAGGAACGGGATCACGATGCCGAAGCCGAGCAGGTCGATAAAGACCGTCAGGAACAGGATGGTCAGGGCGGCGCGCCGCTGTTCACGCGGTGGCGTTCTGGTCAGAGCTTCAGCTTTGGGCATTGATTTGAATCGCGCGATGAAACAAATCTTATGCGGACGCCGTAGTCAAGCGCGGATGCGCGTGGCGCGGCCTTTGCCCGGGGAGAAATTGGCGATGGCATCAGGGTTGGCGGCGGAACTCAAGCGCAAGACGGTGGCCGCGGATGCGGCTGTGGCGGCGGTCAAATCCGGCGATTGGATCGACTACGGCTTCGGTGTCGGCCAGCCCGACCTGATCGATCAGGCGCTGGCCGCGCGCGTCGCCACGCTGCGCGACGTGAAATTGCGCGGCACCCTCGCGCTGCGTGCGCGCGCGGCGGTCGAGGCCGACCCCGAAGGCCGCCACCTGACCTATCTCTCGTGGTACTTCTCGGGCCTCGAACGCAAGCTGCACGACCGCGGCCTCTGCCATCACATCCCGATGAATTTCGGCGAGGCGCCCGGCTACTACCGGCGCTTCATCGATGTCGATGTCGCGATGATCAAGACCGCGCCAATCGACGAGCACGGGTTTTTCAATTTCGGCGGCGCGGTGACCTATCACAAGGCGCTGACCGAAAAGGCGCGCGTCGTGATCGTCGAGACCGACCCGGCGATGCCCTATGTCTTCGGCGTCGAGAACGGCGTGCATCTGAGCGACGTCGACTACGTGGTCGAAGCTGGCGCGGGCGGATTGCCCGAGTTGATGAATCCGCCGGCCGGACCGCTCGAGCGGAAGATCGCGCAACTGATCGCCGCGGAAATCGAGGATCGCGCCTGCCTGCAGATTGGCATTGGCGCGATGCCCAACGCGGTCTGCGAGCTGCTCGCCGACTCGCCGGTCAAGGATCTCGGCGTGCATACGGAAATGTTCGTCGACTCGCTGGTCACGCTCTACGAGGCGGGCAAGGTCACCGGCGCGCACAAGGCGCTCGATCGTTTCCAGATGGCCTACTGTTTCGCCGCAGGTTCCGCCAAAATGTATGACTTTCTCAATCGCAACGCGGCCTGCGTCGCCGGCCCGGTGGACTACACCAACCTCCCGCACCGCATCATGCAGAACGATCGCGTCGTCGCCATCTGCAATGCCGCGCAGATTGATTTGACCGGCCAAGCCTGCGCCGAATCCGCCGGCGTGCGCCAGATCAGCGGCACCGGCGGCCAGCTTCAGTTCATGCGCGGCGCCTACGCCTCGCAGGGCGGCAAGGCTTTTCTGTGCCTGTCGTCGACCTACGAACGCAACGGCCGCCGCGCCAGCCGCATCGTCGCGCGCATCGCCGATTCCAACATCGTGACCACACCGCGCACCGACGTGATGTACGTCGTCACCGAATTCGGCATCGTCAATCTCAAGGGCAAGTCGGTGCCCGAACGGGCGCGCGCGCTGATTGGCCTGGCCCATCCCGAGTTCCGCGACGAACTCGAACGCACCGCGCGCGAGTACCATCTGCTCGGTCCGGCGCATTTCTGAGCGCGGCGGCGCCGGCCGCGCGCGGGCGTGGTTCAACGGGCGGTGTCGCCGTCGTCCGCGGGAAACCGATAGACCAGTTCGTCGGCGCGGGCGTAGCCCAGTTCGCTGCGGATCCGGCGCTGGATAAAGGCGTCGTCGGAGCGCAAACGCGCAATGCGTGAGGTCAAGTCGCGGCTGTCGGACAGCAACCGGTCGCGCGTCGCTTCGAGCGCCACCCGCTGCTGGCGCAGCGCCGCCAGGTCGCGCGGGCCGAGTGGCGCCACGATGCAGCTCACCACGAGCAGCACCAGCACGGCGGCCAGCATTAGAACGAGCCACATCCGGCGCAGGTACGAACTTAACTTCACCATCTCTTCGATCCTAAATTATGGGCGTCGCGCGATTCAAGAGTTCTTATGGCTGAACGGAATTTTATTTTGAGAAAGCGCCTTATCCATCTGCGGAAGTCCGACTTTAAAATTTGTTTATAAACGTGTGGCAAAACGCTTGCGTCGGACATAACGGGTTTCTATAATCACTCCACAGATGAGTATTGGACTCATACAGCTTTTTGCGCTCGTCCAGCAGCAGCGACCGCACAGGAGGAACGTATGGCAATGATGAAGAAGCCCGGTAAGACGGCAGCCAAATCCAAACCAAAGCTGAAGAGCACCATGGCGAAGAAAAAGGCCACGAAAAAGCCTGTCAAAAAGAAGTAACTAACGAATTTGCCCTCCGGGCCTGAAATCCCCGGAGGCTTCAGAAAAGAGCCGGGCTAGCTGCTGGATGAGCCGGGGCTTAAAGCCTCGTCAAAAAGGGAGAGCCCCCTTGAAAAAGGGGGCTCTTTCCTTCTTCGGCGACGATTGCACGGGCGCCGCACGACGGTTGCCGCGCGCCGCGGCGGCTTGAAGATGGACGCCACCGTCGGGCGCTTCAATGCTCAGGTCGAGCGCCCCGAGCCAATCAAATTCGCCTGGCCGATCGTAATTCTGCCCGAACTCTTCACCACCCATATCCATCTGGCGCTGCTGACCGGCTACCTGGCCAGCGTCGGCTGGGAGGTCTACGTTCCCGATCTGCGCGCCGCGATGGGCCGAGACGGCGCGCCCGTGCTCGGACGCATCGGATGCGCCGGGATGGTTGCACTGATCGATGAACTGCTCGCGGCGCTTGGCCGCGACGCGCTCGTGATGGGCCACGGCGTCGGCGGGCTCATCGCGCTCAAGATGGCCGAGCGGCCGCACGTGCGTGCGGCGATCGCGCTGGCGCCCGCGGTCCCCGGCCGGCCCTCGCGCCTTGCTCCGCGCCTGCGCGGTCGCTTTGCGACCTGGCGCGGACGCCCGATCAATCCGCCGCGCGGCCGCCTGCGCGCCGATTTCCTCTCCGACGCCGACGCCTTTCAGCGCGATCGCCTGGCGCATGCGATGGTGTCCGACGCGGGCGTGATCGCGCGCGAGGTGGCGCGCGGCGAGTTCACGCTAGCGCGTTTCGCCGACGCCGCGCCGCGAATGATCATCGCGGGCGAGATGGATCCGTTCGCGCCGATCGAGCGCGTGCGCGACCTCGCCGGTGCGATCGGCGCGCGCTTCGCGATGCTGCCGAGCCGCGGCCACTGGCTGATTGCCGGCCATGCGCTCGAGCGGGCGATCGGCGAAACCCAGCGCTTCGCGGTGCGCACGCTCGGCCAGGACTTACTGCTGCTGCATCCGGATGAGGCGAAAGATCCGCCCAACGGTTGAGCGCGCGCGAGCCGCCGCACGGTGCGCCCGGCGCAGGTGAATTGCGCCGGGGTGCGTCATTTGTTACCTTCAGCTATGGCGCTTCCGGATCGCACTTCCGCGTCACTATCCCGACTTCCGGGCCACATTCCCAATGTCTTTCAGGCCTGCAGGATAACTGCGGGCTTCGTCATATCGGGGTGAAACAAAATGCCGCTTCAGGAGCTTCGCGAAGGTCTGACATTTGACGACGTACTCTTGCTGCCGCAGTTCTCCGACCTGCTGCCCTCGAACTGCGACGTCTCGACCATGCTCACCCAGCGCATTCGCCTCCATATCCCGCTGATTGCAAGCCCGATGGATACGGTCACCGAGTCGCGCACCGCGATCGCGGTCGCACAGCTCGGCGGGCTTGGCTTTATCCATCGCAACCTCACGGTCGAGCGCCAGGCGGCAGAGGTCGCCGCAGTCAAGAAGTACGAAAGCGGCATGATTGCCGATCCCGTTACGGTCCATCCCGATCAGATGATCGGCGACGCCTTGGCGATCATGGAGCGCCACGGTATCTCGGGCCTGCCGGTGGTTGCCGACGAACGCCTCGTCGGCATCCTGACCAATCGCGACCTGCGCTTCGAGCGCCGGCTCGATCGCCAGGTGCGCGAAGTCATGACCAAGCAGGTAATCACCGCGCGTCCGGGCATCACGCTCGAAGCGGCCAAGGAAATTCTCCAGGCCCATCGGATCGAAAAGCTCCCGCTGATCGACGAACATCACCGGCTGCGCGGCCTGATTACCGTCAAGGACATGGACAAGGCGACGCGCCATCCTAATTCGAGCAAGGACCTGATGGGCCGGCTGCGCGTGGGCGCGGCAATCGGCGTCGGTCCCGAGCGCGAGGAGCGCGTCGCCGCGCTGCGCCGCGCGGGGGTCGACGTGCTGTGCATCGACACCGCCCACGGCCATTCGCAAAACGTGCTCGAGGCGCTGCGTGAGACCAAGCGCGAATGCCCCGAGATCGAGGTGGTCGCCGGCAGTATCGCGACCAGCGAGGGCGCCCGCGCGCTAATCGAGGCGGGCGCCGACGCGCTGCGCGTCGGGATGGGTCCCGGATCGATCTGCACCACCCGGATGGTGGCCGGCGTGGGCGTGCCGCAGATCACCGCGATCATGGATTGCATCGCGATTGCTGAGCCGCGCAACGTGCCGGTGATCGCCGACGGTGGCATCCGCTTCTCCGGCGACATCACCAAGGCGCTGGCCGCCGGCGCCGCCACCGTCATGATCGGCTCGCTGTTCGCCGGCACCGAGGAGAGCCCCGGCGAGACGATTCTCTACCAGGGTCGCACCTACAAGGTTTACCGCGGGATGGGCTCGCTCGGCGCGATGACCGAGCGGATGCGCGATCGCTACGGGCAGCACGACGTCGACGATGCCAACAAGCTGGTGCCCGAAGGGATTGAGGGCCGCGTGCCCCATCGCGGCGGCCTCGCCTCGAATATCGAGCAGCTCATCGGCGGCCTGCAGGCCGGCATGGGCTATGTCGGCGCGATCAATCTGGCCGAGCTGCGCCGCCGCGCCAAGTTCATCCGCGTGACCGACGCCGGCCAGCGCGAGAGCCACGTGCATGACGTGTTCATCACCAAGGAGCCGCCGAACTATCGCCCGTAGCGTTTGCTGAATGGGCGGCCGCTGCGGAGACGCGCGTCATCGTTGATGGCGCGCGTTTTTCGTGTGCATCAAGTGCGCGATGCGATTGCGCCACCCGCGCCACTCGAACGCGCCGCGCCGGCATGACAGAATTCGTCCGGCCCGCAGCTATCATATGTGGGTGTGACGGCGGGGAGTCGAGGGGGGAGAACGGAGCGATGGCGCGCAGCAAAAAAATCCGCGTGGGAGTGCTCTTCGGCGGCCGCTCGGGCGAGCATGAGATCTCGCTCCGCTCGGCGCTGACCGTGATGTCCGCGATGGACGCGCGGCGCTACGAGATTGTTCCGATCGGCATCGGCCATGACGGCCGCTGGTATCTGCGCGCCGACGCGATCGCGATGCTGACCCAGGCGACGCCGAAATTGGGCGCGCTCGGCCGCGGCGGTATCCCGGTCAGCCTGTTGCCCGAACCCCAGGGCCGCGCGCTAATCACGCGCCCGGCGCGCAACGGCCGCGCGGCCGCCGCCGACGGTGTGCCGCCTGTGATGCCCGGTGCGCTCGACGTGGTCTTCCCGGTTCTGCACGGTACCTTCGGCGAGGACGGCACCGTGCAGGGACTGCTCGATCTGGCGGGCATACCCTACGTCGGCGCGGGCGTGCTGGGCTCGGCGCTCGGGATGGACAAGGATGCGCAGAAGCGGCTGCTGCGCGCGTCGGGAATCGCGGTGGTGCGCCATATCGCGATCACGCGCGCGCAACTCGAAGACGACCCGGCGATCGCGCGCCGCGCCGCCCGGGACCTGGGCTACCCGGTCTTCGTCAAACCCAACGCGCTGGGCTCGTCGATCGGTATCAGCAAGGTCAAAAATGCGCGCGCGCTCGGTCCCGCGATCGCTGACGCGATGCAATACGATCGCAAAATTCTCATCGAGGAGTCGTGCGCCGGCCGCGAATTCGAATGCGCCGTACTGGGCAACGATCGGCCGGCCGCGTCGGTGTCCGGCGAGATCGTCGTCAAGGGCCACGAATTCTACAGTTACGCCTCGAAATACATCGATGCCGACGGTGCCGCGGTGCGGATTCCCGCCGACCTTCCCGCAGCCTTCGCCGAACGCATTCGCGCCGCCTCGACCGCGGCCTTTGCCGCGCTTTCGCTGCGCGGCATGGCGCGAGTCGATTTCCTGGCGCCGCCGGATTTGAGCGCGCTCTACGTCAACGAGGTCAACACGATTCCCGGCTTCACCGCGATTAGCATGTATCCCAAGCTGTGGGCCGCGAGCGGGGTCGATCTGCCCCAGCTTATCGATCGCCTGATTGATCTCGCCCGGGAAGAGCATCGCGCGCGCGCCGCGCTCAAATTTATCTACCAGCCGGCGCCCTGACGTTCCCGGCGGAGAAGCCTGCGATGACGCCGATCCTGATTGCGACCACCAACCCGGCCAAGCTCGCCGAGTATCGCCTGCTGCTGGCCGGCTTTAAGCTCAACGTGATCTCGCTGCGCGCCGCGGGCATTCATGACGAGGCGCCGGAAGACGGCGCAAGCTTTGCCGAGAACGCGCGGACCAAGGCCGCCTTTTACTTCGCCCGCGCGGGCATTGCCACACTGGCCGACGACGGCGGGCTCGAGGTCGACGCGTTGGGCGGCGCGCCCGGCGTGCGGTCGCATCGATGGCTCGGGGCGGACGCCGGCGATCGCGATCTGGCCGAGGAAATCGTGCGGCGGATGCGCGGAGTCGCGCCGGCCCGGCGCACGGCCCGGCTGCGCGCATCCGCCGCGCTCATCTACTCGAGCGCCGGCGCGCGCCATGAGCGGGTGGTCGAGGCCGCGCTCGAAGGGGTCATCGGCGATCACTGTTATCCGGAAATGCAGCCCGGCTTCCCCTATCGCGCGGTCCTGATGATCCAGGCGCGCAATTGCTTCCTGGCCGAATTGTCCGAAGCCGAGGCCGCCCATCTGAGCCAGCGGCGCATGACCGTCGATCAGCTCGCGCCCGAGCTCGAGCGGGTCGCCGCGGGCGACTGAATGGTGCGATAGGCATTGGCTACCGTACGCTTCGCCGACGCAGTAGAATCCTTGCGCCTGGGCGGTATGCGACATCATGCGCGTCGCCGGTCCGAACTTCACGCGACGCGCGGGAGTGGACGGCGCCGGAATAGGCCGCCGCATCGCGCCGGGCGCTAGCGCAATGCAAATTTCTCCGCTGCAGATCATTCTCGGACTGAGCCTGCTCGGTCCGGGCGCGCGCATTATCTTCGACGCCGCGATTGCCGCCGGGCTCGTCGTGGTCGCCGTCGGCATGCGCGAGCGCTGGAACTTCATGCCGATGACCGGCCTGGTGATGTGCGCGCTCGGCTTCCTGATCGATCTGGCCGCCGCCCCGCCGATCGCCAACCGCATGGGATGGGCGCAATGGGCCGGCGGCATTGCCGTGGTGCTGGTCAGTTGGGGCATTATCCATCTGCTGCTGGCCACCGCCGACGCCGCGGCGCATCGTACGCGCGCCCATTTCTCGACCATCTTCAAAGACATCATGATGCTCACCCTGTGGGGTCTGATCGTGCTGGTCGTCCTGCGCCAGGACTTCCACGTCGATCTCACGCCCCTGCTGGCCAGCACCGCGGTGGTCGCCGTGGTCGTCGGTCTGGCCTTGCAGGAGAGCCTCGGCAATATCTTCAGCGGCCTGACCCTGCAGTTGAGCAAGCCGTTCGCGCCGGGCGACTGGGTCAGCAGCGGCACCCACATCGGCCGCGTCCAGGGCATCGGCTGGCGCTCGACGGCGATCATCACGCGCAGCAACGAGCGCCTCGAGATCCCCAATTCGCTGATGGCCAAGGAGCCGCTGATCAACTATTCGATCGGCCTGGTGGCGGGCGAGATAAACATCGGGCTGAGCTACGCCGCGGCGCCCAACTACGTGCGCGAAGTGATTATCGCGGCGCTGGCCAATATTTCCGGCGTAATGCAGAGTCCGCCCCCGGAAGTTTACGCCTGGGAGTACGCCGATTCGGCCGTCCGCTACCGCATCAAGTACTGGATGTCCGATTACGTCAATGCCGAGCGCCTGCGCGACACGGTCACCACCGACCTCTGGTACGTGCTGCGCCGCAAGGCGATCGAGATTCCCTATCCGCAGGTCCGGGTGGATCGCGCCAACGATCGCCGGCCGGTGACCAGCGGCGCCGACTACGCGCTGGCAATCATGGCCGATCTCCGCCAGGTCGACTTTCTCCACGACCTGCGCGACGAGGAGTTGCGGCTGCTGGTGCCCGGCGTCATCGTGCAGCGCTTTGGCGCCGGCGAGGCGATCGTGCGCGAGCACGACAGCGGCAATTCGCTCTTTTTCATCCGCTCCGGCACCGTCGAAGTCGTCGCGACCGCCGCCGACGGCCGCCAGATTCACATCACCGACCTCAAACCCCCGGCCTTTTTCGGCGAGATGGCGCTGATGACCGGCGAGCCACGCACCGCGACTGTGCGCGCGCGCACCGACGCCGAGTTGCTCGAGCTCACGCGCGAGACCTTCGGGGAGCTGTTCAAAAATCATCCCGAGACCGCCGTGCAGATGGGTGGCGTAATCGCGCTGCGGATGACCGAGCGCCGCGAACTGCTCGAAGCGGCGCCGCAAGGCGACGGCGCGCGCAATCGCGCGAACTGGCTGCTGGCGAAGATGCGCGCGGTGTTCAATATCTAAGGAAGCTCTGCACAAGCCCACTCGGTCATTTTGTGCGCAGCGAAAAATCCCGGGATTCTTCACGTCGCAGACGCCGTTCAGAATGACGACCTGACTTGTGCGGAGGTTCCCAGACGGCTGCATTCAGCCGCTGGCCGGCCGCCTCTGGAAACGCCGAACGATGCGTCGATACGGCGTCTTTCTAGTCATTTTGTAGAGTTACGATCAGGGCGGAATTCTTCGTGCCGGCGCCCGACGCTCGCGATGACATCAACGACGGGTGCTTTGGTTATTCTGAGCGCGGCGTGGAATCTCGCGCGTCACTTGGTCTCGAACTCGAAGACGATCTCGCGCGGATGGCGGTCGTCGGGCGCCGCCGCCAGCCGCTCGAGGCACATCGCGACGACCCGATCGTCGGGCCGTTCCTTGAGCATCGCGCGCAATTCGCCCTCCGGCGAATAACCCTTATGAAGCAAGTCGATCGCCTTGGCGAAGCGCGCGTAAAATTCCGGGTCGACCCCGTCGCCCTCGCGGCCGACTACCTCGACGGTCGCCACCAACTGGTCCTTGCCCTTGACCTTGACCAGTCCGATCTCGCGCCCGATGAAGCCCGGGCCGGCCTCCTCGAAAGTCTGCCGGTTGACCAGGATGCCCACCTTGAAGGGGCGCGTCAGTCCCTCGAGCCGCGAGGCCAGGTTGACCGTGTCGCCGATCACCGAATAATCGAAGCGCTGCTCGCCGCCGAAGTTGCCGACCACCGCGTCGCCGGTGGCTACGCCGATGCCGATCTTGAGGTCGCTGAAGCGTTCGTCGCGCGCGGCCAGCGCGGCCAATTCCTCCATCATGCGCAGCGCGCACTGCATCGCCTCGCGCGCGGGATTCTCGATCGCGACCGGCGCGCCCCAGAAGGCCATGATGCCGTCGCCCATCAGTTTGTCGACCACGCCGCCGCTCTCGAAGATGAGATTGATCATCACGGTCATGTAGGTGTTGAGCAGCGCGACCAGCGGTTCCGGCTCGGTGCGCTCGGCGCGCGAGGTGAAATTCACGATGTCGGAGAACAGGATGCTCAAGTGGCGGCGCTCGCCACCGATCTTGAGCCCGTCGGGATTGTCGACCACCGAGGTGATTACGTCCGGATTCAGGTAATGCTCGAAGACGTGGCGCAGATGGCGCTTCTCGGCGCCCTCCGAGATATACCGCCAGCTCATCACGACCAGATAGGTGAGGCCGAGTACCATCAGCGGAAAGACCACGCCTAAGATTTCGCCGTCGGCGCGCAGCAGATGGAGCGCGAAGAGCACGTAGCCAACCGCCAGGATGATCGCGATCATCGCGCCGGAAATCGCCGTCAGGTAGGCGGCGACGAAACTGATCGCGATGCCGATCACCAGGCCGGCCAATTCCTCGCCCACGAACAGATCGCGATTGCTGACCAGGAAGTCGCCGGCGAGTACGTTGTCGATCGCGTTGGCCTGAATCTCGACCCCTGGAAAATCGCCGCCCACCGGCGTGACGAAGCGATCGCCCAGCCCATGGCCGGTCAGTCCGATCATGATGATTTTCTTGTCCAGCGCGGCGGGCGGTACGCGATGCGCCACGATGTCGGCAATCGAATACGACGGGATGGTCCCGGCGGGGCCGCGATAATGCACCGTCAGGCGGCCCAGCTCGTCGACCGGGATACGCGCGCCGTCGACCTGGAGATTGGACACCCCGGCGCGGTCGAAGCCTAGGCTGAGCGGCGCGTGCGCCGCATAGGCGTCGACCACCGCCAGAAACAGCGGCACGCAGTAGCGATCGTGGAACCGGATCACCGCCGGGTACGATCGCGCGACGCCGTCGCTGTCGAGGTCGAGATTGACGTAGCCGGTGCCACCCGCCGCGCGGTTGAGGATCGCAATTGGCGGCAGGTAGCGATCCGCCATGGTGGTAAAATCCTGGGCGCCGGGCGTCTTGCGCACGAAGTTGTAGAACATTGGCCGCGGCTCGGTGAAACTGGCCAGGAAGTCGGCGTTGCCCGAAGTCGCTTCCTGTGGCGCCGCGGACGTAGCGCCGCCCTGACGCGTCGGGCGATAGATCGGTCCGAAGGTATAGCCCAGGTAGGACGTGCCCTGCGCCTTCATCGCTTGCGCGAATTCGGCGTCACCGCTCTTGCTCAGCGTCGTCATCACCGCCGGATCGTTCACGCCGTCGTGCTTGAGCCGGCGCGACAGCCGCTCGCTCAGGACGTCGGCCGAATCCCGCTCGGTCATCAGGACGTCGAAACCGATCACCGCCACCTTGTAATCCGCCAGTGCGTTGACCAGCCGCGCCTCGACATCGCGGCCCCACGGCCAGCGGCCGAGGTCGGCGATACTCTGCTCATCGATTCGTGCGATGACCACCTGGCCGGTCGGCGGGGACTGCACGCCGTGACGGTAGATGAGGCGATCGGAGGTGCTCTGTTCGAGCGCTTCGAGTCCGTGGTCGCGGTTCAGCCCCGTAATGACCGCCACCACCGCCAGCCCGATACATACGGTGGCGAGCGGACTCTTCCAGAACGGTTTGCCTGAGAATGCGGCCATAGCGGCGTTTCGACCCTAGCGCATCGCGGCCGCGCCGATAAGCCGTGCGCGGCATTCGCCGCCGCGCGCCGCCGTCGCGCCTATTCGAGCGGACTGATCGGTGGCTTTTGCGGCGGATTTCCGCTGCTGCCGCCGCCAAACCCGCCGGTCGCGCCGACGACGGTCATCGCGACCGCGCCAGCTCCCG
Source organism: Binataceae bacterium (SeqCode) (assembly GCA_035534935.1). GTDB lineage: Bacteria > Desulfobacterota > Binatia > Binatales > Binataceae > JADMIL01. The sequence continues at coordinate 2,535 of DATLRA010000038.1, read as the reverse complement.
CTGCCGTGAGCACGCCGATCGCCGCGGCTGAAGTGGCGCCCAATCCGCCGGGCGCTCCGAACAATGGTGCTGCGCCGCACGGCACCGTCACCTTTTGTCCGGAATTCACCTCAACCGGCGGCGCAGTCGGATTAGTCGGATTGTTGACTTCAACCGTCCCGTCGTAGACCGCGACGTGCGTGAATTCCGTACAGTCCCTATAGTGCTTGTCATGCACGCCGGTCTCGTGATCGACGTCGTAATTGGTCCCGCGAGCCGACGCCACCGCGTTGGGCGTATGCACTTCGTAGTTGGGCGGCGTGCCCGGCGTCGCCCGCACCAGCGATCGCAGGAGGCCGCTGAACAGGGTGACCTTGGTGCTCGCGCGCGACCCCGACGGCGTCAGCAGGTTTTCGTCGATGGTCAAGTTGCTCGAATCGGTCAACTCCATCTGGGTGCCGTCGGTCAGGGTGATGGTCGCGCTGCTGGACGGTCCGGTCGCGATCTTGTCGCCGACGTCGACCTTGGTCCCGAATGCCCCGGGAATCGAGGTCCCGCCACGCACGATCGTCGCAGTGCCGCTCAGCGCCGTAATCGATCCGGCTACGCCTTGCGCCGCAGCCGTTCCCATCCCGACCAGCAGCATCAATACGGTACCGAAGGCCGCGACTGAACCCGTCCTATAAATTGTTTTCTGTAGTCGGTTCACCGATCCCTCTTCCATCCCAAGCTATTATTACCGATTGGATGTCAAAGACGCCTATATCGAAGACCAATGGCCTCATTTAGTCATCCTAGATGCAGGCACCTTGTCATGCTCCAACCGCTGATGCAACCAATTGCTGTGGTTCTCATTCGCTACACCACATGGGCCAGGCCGCGCTCGAGATCGCGCAAATTCGCGCATTCGATCATGGCGGTTACCTCGCGCGCATATTGCCGAATCGCGCTGTCGCCGGTGTTCCAGCGCGCGGGTGGTTCGGGATTCAGCCAGAAGACCGCGCGGCAGGTGCGCGCCAGGTCGCGCAGCAGGTCGGCGCGGGCGGGCCGCCGATTATTGCGGCCGTCGCCCATGATCACGATCACCGTGGTGCGGCTGAGCAGAGCGGCGCGGCGATCGCGGACCTCGCCCAGCACCCGGCCGAAATCCGAGCGGGCATAGAGGTCGAGCGGCGGCGTCATCACCAGATGGCCACGCTCGAAGCCGGCCTCCGCGATTCGATCGATGTAAACCAAGCTGCGCACCCGCCGGAAGCATTCGCGCGCACCGGCGACAATCTCGAGCATCAGGGTGGACGCATACTTCACCGAGCCCGAAAGGTCGGCGAGGATCAGCAGGTCGACATGGCGCGGTCGGCGCGCGCGGAAGCGCAAATCGCCGAGCGCGCCGCCGTGCTGAAGCGCCGCGCGAATCGTGCGGCGGAAGTCGATGCGCCCGGCCGACGCGATGCGCAGACGGCGCGAGACCCGGATGCGAAAGCGCCGCCGGATCACCGCCAGCGCGTCGCGCGCGGCGCCGTATTCTATGTCGGAGTACGTGGCGAAGGGCGTCCGCTCGATCGCGCGCAGCGCCGCGGCCCGGCCCGCCGCGAGACCCGGCGCGGCGGACTCCGCGCGATCGCCCGCGGCTGCGGCGGTGGCGTCCGCCGATAGCCCACGCGCCGCGGCGTCGGCATCCGCCAGGCGATCCGCGGCACCCGCATCGCCTTCGCGATCCGCATTGGCTTGGCCGTCGGCCGGTGCGCCCGGCTCCGCCGCCTCGTCTTGTTCGAGGGGCGGTCGCGGCGTACGGCCAGCGCTGCGGGGCGACTCCTGATCGTCGCGCGCGGGTGGCCGCGGCTCATCGGCGGCGCCGCCGTCGCTCGGACCGCTCGACGATCCGGCCACGCCGATGCGGGCACCCTGGCTTGGCCGCGGCCGGCCGGGCGTCGATCGAGCGGCGCCGAAATGGCGCGCAAATACTTCGTCGAAGCGCGCACGGTCGGCTTCGTCCTTGATCAGCGCGGCGGCCAGCGCCTCGCGCATCCGGACACGTTCGAGTCCGGCGGCGCCGAGCGCGCGCAGCGCGTCGATCGATTCGGCCAGCGAGATGCGGACTTCGGCGGCGCGCAGATCGGCGATCAGCGCCAGCACCGCGTCGCCGATCGCGCTCATCGCGGACGCGGGAGCAGCGCGGCGGACTTGGCTTCGACGCGCGCGCGATCGTCCTCATGCTTGAGCAGCACGCCCAGCGTCGCGCGCAGCGCCGGTGTGTCGAGTTCCTTCACGCCGAGGCGTACCAGCGCGCGCGCCCAATCGAGGCTCTCGGCGATCGACGGCGGTTTTTTCAGCTCGAGCTTGCGCATCGCATTGACCAGCCGTGCGGCGGCTGCGGCGATCCGCGCGTCGAGTTCCGGCACCTTGAGCTCGATAATTTTGCGCTCCTGCTCGAGGCCGGGAAAATCGATGAACAGATGGAGGCATCGGCGGCGCAGCGCGTCGGACAGTTCGCGCGCGCGATTCGAGGTCAGCACGACCGCCGGCCGCTCGTGGGCGCGCACCGTGCCGAGTTCCGGC